>JABFVX010000484.1 GCA_013362555.1 Mycobacteriaceae bacterium | reverse complement strand
GCTGCGGGTGTAGACGCGCGAAACGGGTGTGGGATTACCGGTCTTTGACCGGGCGGACGACCGGGAACTCGCCGGTGTAGTCCATGCGCTGCTCGGCGATGGCCAGGACCCGCTTGCGAGCCAGGAACCAGCCGACGATCAGGGCCGGGACGATCAACAGCAGCGCGGCGACGGCGTAGCGCTGGGTGTCGTCCGAACTGAAGGCCATCAACACCACCACGACGACCAGGAACGCCAGCGTGAGGACGCCGGTGACGGGAGCGCCGACCATGCGGAAGGCGGGCCTCCGCATTCGGCCCTGCTTCCACAGCCACCACAGCTTCAGCTGGCACAGCAGGATGGTCGCCCACGATGCGATGATGCCGAGCGAGGCCACGTTGAGCACGATCTCGAAAGCCTTGTGCGGCACCCACTTGTTGAGCAGTACGCCGAACAGCCCGATCGTCGCGGTGAGCAGAATGCCGCCGTACGGCACGCCCCTGTCCGACATCACCCCGGTGAACGAGGGCGCACTGCCGTTCATCGCCATCGACCGCAGGATCCGCCCGGTGGAGTACAGGCCGGCATTGAGACTGGAGAACGCAGCGGTGAGCACCACGATGTTCATCACCGACCCCATGCCGTGCAGGCCCAGCTTCGCGAAGAACGTGACGAACGGGCTGGTGCCCGCGCTGTACGCGGTGTACGGCAGCAGCAGCCCGAGCAGCACCAGCGACCCGACGTAGAACACCGCGATCCGGAAGATCACCGAGTTGATCGCCCGCGGCATGATCCGCTCCGCGTCCTGGGTCTCGCCCGCCGCGGTGCCGACCATCTCCACTGCGGCATAAGCGAACACCACGCCGGTGGTGACGGTGACCAAAGGCAGCACACCGGTCGGGAAGAGGCCGCCGTTGTGGGCTATCAAGCTCGGCCCGGTGGTCAGCCCGTCGACGTGGAACCGGCCGACCAGAAACGCGGCGCCGATGAGCAGGAAGGCGACCAGCGCGGTCACCTTCACCAGCGCGGCCCAGAACTCCATCTCGCCGAACCACTTCACCGACGCCAAATTCACCCCGAGCACCAGCGCCAGGGCGATGAGGGCGATCACCCACTGCGGAACGCTCTGCACCCCGCCCCAGTAGTGGAAGTACTGCGCGATGGCCGTGCTGTCGGCGATCCCGGTCATGGCCCAGTTCAGGAAGTACATCCAGCCCGCGACGAAAGCCGCCTTCTCGCCGTAGAACTCGCGGGCGTAGGAGACGAACGACCCGGAGGACGGGCGGTGCAGCACCAGCTCGCCCAGCGCGCGCAGGACGAAGAACACGAACAGCCCGCAGACCGCGTACACGATGAAGAGTCCCGGCCCCGCGTGGTTGAGCCGCTCCCCCGCGCCGAGGAACAGCCCGGTGCCGATGGCGCCGCCGATCGCGATCATCTGCAACTGCCGCGGCTTGAGCGACTTGTGGTAACCGTGCTCCTCTACGGACAGCGCGGAATTGACGGCATCGTCAGCCACCGTACTCATGGGATGACACCGTACCCGGCTGCCGCCGACTCCCCGTCGCGACCCGCACACCCCTCGCGGGACGCTGTCGGGAGCCGTGGGGTTGAGTGAGAGGATGTTCCGGACTCTGGCGGAAGTTGACGCGGCGGTGCCGCAGTGCCGGTCGTGCCCGCGACTGGTGGCATGGCGAGAGCGGGTGGCGCGCGAGAAGCGGGCGGCCTTCGCCGACCAGGAGTACTGGGGCAGGCCGGTGCCGGGCTTCGGGCCGCCGGACGCACGGCTGCTCATCGTCGGACTGGCGCCGGCGGCGCACGGCGCCAACCGCACCGGCCGGATGTTCACCGGCGACCGCAGCGGCGACGTGCTGTACGCCGCGATGCACGCGGCCGGGCTCGCCAGTCAGCCCACGGCGGTGCACCGCGACGACGGCCTGCGCCTGCTCGGCGCCCGCATCACCGCTCCGGTGCACTGCGCGCCGCCGGACAACAAGCCGACTCCGGCCGAGCGCGACAATTGCCGACACTGGCTCGACGCCGAGCTGCGGCTGCTCGCTCCCACACTGCGGGCCGTGGTCGTGCTCGGCGGGTTCGGCTGGCAGGCTCTGCTGCCGGTGCTGGCGGACTCTGGCTGGGCGGTGCCGCGCCCGCGTCCGCGCTTCGGCCACGGCGTGCAGGTCACCCTGCCCCCGGCCGCCCCGGGCCGAACCGAGTTGCACCTGTTCGGCTGCTACCACGTCAGCCAGCAGAACACCTTCACCGGCAGGCTCACGCCGGACATGGTGACCGCGGTCCTCACCAGCGCCAAGGCTGCTGCCGGATAACACGAAATGCCCCCGGCGCACCGGGGGCATTTCTCGTGAAGCTTCGGATCACGACCCGCTACCAGACGACCTTCCGCCGCCTAGTCCCAGCAAGCCGGTTACCAGTCCGAGCACTGTGCTTAGGATTTCACCCAAACCTAGCATTCAAATCCCTCCTTTCCCCATCCAGGAGAAAGGTTATCGAGACTACGCAACTAATTGGGGCATTTTCGACAGAAAATACCTACCGGAATCTTCCGTGCGGTGCATGATACACACCGCCGACGGACGCGATGTCGGACTGAAATGGCCCGTACACTCGCCCGCCGATCCGCCGGAGTCGGCGCCGGGCCGCACACCGCAGCCGGGCTCGTCCGCCCTGACATCCGCGCACGTGCCTTGACCTGCTCGAATGCCGCATCAGCCGCGGGCGCATCCGAAGGAACTGGCGCCCAACAACTTCGGACGAGAGACCGCGCAGGAGAGCTGTAGCCCAAGGACAGCAGCCCGACTCCGGCGGTCGACGCCGAACTCGTGCATCAGCACCGCAATGCGCACTGGCGGTGCACCGAGCGGGACGGAGAAAATAAATACCCCGAAGCCGGGTGATTCAAACGAGATATTTCCGCGTCCGCACTGCGATCAGGTTTAACTGCCGCCGAGTGTCGAGAGGAGCTTCAGCAGCGTGCCGAGGATTTCCGTCATGTCCGCCCTACTTTTCCTCATCCGGCGATGAGTTCAGCTGGATAAACGATTAAAAAGGAAGGGTTTTCGTAAAATACCGTGGGGTATATTGCAGAGTTAGCCATCGGTTGTCTGAATTACATTCGAACTGAAGTGTCCAACGCCGGTTAGCAACGACCGGGCGTCATGTTTTCGCGAACTACCCCGCCACCCGGGAAGTGAACATTGCATACAGGGCGGCCGGTGTGGCGCCGACGATGAGCAGCAACAGCGCCCGCCCGGACATGCCCGCGGTCAGCAGGATAGAACCGCCGGGCGCCAAGGCGAACGCGCAGCACGCGAGTCCGGTGATCCAGGCGATCAGCGGGGCCGCCATCCGCAGCCCGGACCCCGCGGCGACCGTGGCGGCGGCGAAGACGAGGGCGGCATTGAGCACAGCCGCCAACGCGACGCTGAGCGGAAAGGGATACTGCCCCAGGTACGTCGGCAGGTACAGCACTTCGAGCACCGCCGTCACGAACCCGTCCAGCACCAACAGCGCGAGCACCACGCGCGACGCCAGCCAGTCCGCGCTCGCACCCAGGCTGGGTTTCATCCCTGCCATGCGTGTCATGCCACTCCTCCGAACAGGTCGTGCTCCCGGCCGTCCGGGCCGAGCGAGCCGGGCGCGCCGCGCACCAGAATGTAGTGTTCCCGGTCGAGCAGCGGCGTAGCCACGTTATTGGACAACGCGTAACACCGCCCGTCGGGCGCCACGGCGACCTGGGTGGCATGGGCGCCCAGCGCGGCCCGCTTCGCGTCCAGCGTCGCGGCGACGTCGACCTCCGCGGTGACCCGCTCCGGCTCGACCGTCATCCACTCCGACACCTCCGGCTGCACCGACCACCCCGGCGGCACCGGGCCGAGCTCGCCGAGCCCCCGCGCGAACGCGGCGCGGTCCAGCACGGTCCAGTAGACCTTCGATACATCCCAGCGACCCGTGGCCGCCGCGGCCTCGACGGCGGCGGTGGTGATCCGGTGCGCCTGGATGTGATCGGGGTGGCCGTAGCCGCCCTGCGGGTCGTAGGTCACCACGACCTGCGGCCGAATCTCCGCGATCACCTCGACCAGCGCGCCCACGGCCTCCCCCGGATCAGCGTTGACGAACGCCCGCGGATGCGCCTGCGACGCAGCGCCGGCCATGCCGGAGTCCCGCCACCGCCCCGCGCCGCCCAGAAACCACGTGTTCTCACACCCGTTGCGCGCATCCATACCCGCAGCTGCGGGTGTGGAT
>JABFVX010000429.1 GCA_013362555.1 Mycobacteriaceae bacterium | reverse complement strand
GGGCGGGGGTGAGCACCACAGTGCTCGGTCTGGCAGGAGAGTTGGCTGCCGTCGAGGGGACGCCGACCGTGGCCGTGGACGCTACTCCC
Source organism: Mycobacteriaceae bacterium (assembly GCA_013362555.1). Lineage (GTDB taxonomy): Bacteria > Actinomycetota > Actinomycetes > Mycobacteriales > Mycobacteriaceae > JABFVX01. The sequence continues at coordinate 4,163 of JABFVX010000429.1, read as the reverse complement.
GCAGGCGGCGATCTCGCGCTGCGCGGCGCCGACGCCCGCTACCTGCCGATCAGTTTGCAGTCGTGGCTCTACGGCAACGGCGGCGGCTCGGCCGCGCCGCTGGAGGACTGCCTGTCGCGGGCCAGTTCCGGCGCCGGGTTGCTGTGGCGCGACGCCGCTCCGCTGCGCCAGCGTGCGACTTTCGCCGCTGTGGGGGAGGAGCTGGCGCTGGCGGGCTACGCGCCGGTGTACGACGGCGGCACCCCGATCGCCGCGCGCCAGCTGCAGCCGCTGCTGGCCGACCCGGACCTGGCGCTGGTGCTGGTGATCCCGTGCCGTGCCGATGCGGCCAACCGGCTGCGGGTCGCGCTGGAGTGGCTTGATGACGAGTATGGCGATGGAGACGGTATCGTCAGTGGCACAACGATTGTCGTCTCGCATCAGCTCCCGGAAGGGGAACCGGACATCGGAGGCTATCTTCGGGAGAATCTGTCGGGTTGGGTGCGAGACATTCGAGAGATTCCCTACGACGCTCAACTGGCGCGCGGCGAACTGGTGACGCACAGCGTGCTCGCCGACGCGACGCGCGAGGCCTATCGCAAACTGCTCGCCGGGGTGTCGTCGTGACCACCGCCTTGATTTCCCGCATGCGACACCGGAGCGACCCGAGGCTGGCAGGCGTTGTGGCGCCGCCGGAATCGCGGCGCGCCGCGATCTGGGACCGGCCCGTGCCGGGCTCCGGGCGCGCTCCGCTGGTGTGGCTGCTGGGAGTGCACGGCGGCGCGGGCGTCAGCGCGCTGGCCCACGCGCTCGCGCCCGCGGCCGACTGCGGCCGCAAGTGGCCCGCCATGCTCAACAACGAGTCTCCGTATGTGGTGCTGGTGGCCCGCGAGACCATCGCGGGCCTCACCCACGCCCACGACCTGCTGCGCCAGCACTTGGCAGGCCTGGCCGGGCCGAGCGAGCTGCTCGGCCTGGTGACGGTCGCGGCGCGGCCGGGCCGGGTGCCGCCGGAGATTCGCCGCTACCGAGACGTCGTGGCCTCGCTGGCGGGACAGGTCTGGAAGGTGAACTGGCACGAGGAGTGGACGCTCGTGGAGCCGGAGAAGCTTCCGGTGTGGACGCCGGGGTCGAGTGCGCCCCGCGCCCGCAAGCTCGACGCGCTGGAACAGGTACCGCCCGACGTGCACCGGCTGGGTGAGGGCATTGTCGGTGCGGTGCGCTCGGTACTCACCGAGCAGGTCGACGAAGAACACGAAGGGGATGAGTAGCGCGCTGCGAACCGAGGGGCCCGGCGGTTCGCGTAACACCGCACGGCCCTCGGAAGCAGCGCACTTGACCGAGCGCTGTGAACCGGCGGGCCGAGGAGGCAGCTTACAAAACACCGGAGGCCCTCGGGAGCAGCGCAATTGACCGAAGAACCAGGAAAGGACGGCAATGAGCATTGTCCTTCACGTCGCCGATGGGTGCGGCGTGCTGGCGCAGTATGTGAGTCACGTGACGCCGGAGACGCCCCCGGGCGCCGCGGGCGTCATGCGCATCGTGCGCTGGCTGATGTGGTTCGTGATGTTGTCCGGTGTCGTCGGCATCACCTACGCGGGCGGACGTTTCGCCTGGGAACGGTGGACCGGAGGCACACTCGAGTCGCCGAAGATGGTGGCGGGCGCCGCCGTCGGAGGCATTGTCGCAACTTCCGCGGGCTCGATCATGAATGCGGTAATCCACCCGTAGAACGGCGAGATGAAGTGAGATTGGCCAAGTCGGGCTCAGTTATCTCGGCACACGCCGGGATCGCCTACAAGAAGATGCCTGCAGAGGTGATCCAACCGATCATGCAATTGCTGGGCTGGTTGCTGTGGTCTGTGCTGTTGCTCTGTCTGTCTTGGCTGATCGTGTCGGCGGGACGGTTCTGGATGGCCTACCGCAACGGTGACATGGTGGAGAGCGACGCGGCGCAGGGCGTGATGATGAGTCTCATCGGCGCCCTCGTCGCGAGCTCTGCCACCGGAATCGCCCTGGCTCTGTTGCCGACATGACGAGGAGTATGAGCACTCGCACCAAGGACGACGGGTACGAGCGGGACCGGCTGTCGTTCGGTCTCGTCGCCTCGGCAGCGGTCGTGGCGCTGATCGTGGTCGTCGGCGTGGTGGTGTTCGCCACCTCCGGGTCCAAGGACCAGCCGTCCGTCGACGCCGGTTCGCCCGGCGCGGCGGAACCGGTGATCTCCTCGGCGCGCGGGTTCGCCGCTGCGACGGTCGACGTCTACGGCCGCCGGGTGGACGTGCCGAACAATCCCGCGGGACAGCCGCTGGCGCAGAATGCCGCGGCCCAGCACAAGCCGACCGACAACGACTGGCTCACCGCCGCGCCGCAGGGCACCGCCGCGCAGGGCGGCTGGCAGCAGGTGTTCGGGGCGTCGGTGCCGTTCTCCTCGTCGGACGGGCCGAGCAGGCTCGAGGACGGACTCGCCGTCGGCTACGCCCACACGCCGCAGGGCGCAGCGCTGGCCGCGGCGCAGATCTCCTACCGACTCAACGCCAGGCCCGCCGACGCGGCCCTGGTGCACCGGCAACTGCGGATGGGCGCGACCCAGTTGCAGGCCTACGACAAGGCCATCGACAACGGCAAGCTTCCCAAGCGCCAGCCCGAGCCGGTGACCCGCTATCTGGTCGCCTCGGACGCGTTCCAGATCGAGGATTATGCCGAGGACATGGCCATCGTGCGGCTGGCGCTGCGCGGCGAAGTGCCCGCGGGCCAACAGACGTGGGCCGCGGTCCGGATGATCATGGTCTGGGAGGCGGGCGACTGGCGGCTGCGGCTGTCGAACTCCCAGGCCGCGCAGACCACGTACGTCACCTCGCTGGTGGGGTGGACGCCATGGTGACACCGCAGGGCCTCGCGAGCAGCGCTGACAGCACGGCTGCGAGACGGCGGCCCGAGGAGGCAGCGTGCGTAACACCGCAGGGCCTCGCGAGCAGCGCAGACAGCGCAGACAGCACAGCTGCGAGAGAACGTGTTTCGGATAAGAGAGGGATGCAAGGCATGCTGAGTCGGCTCTTCTCCATCTTCGCCGTGGTGGCGACCATCATGCTCGCCACGCCGATGGTGGCGTACGGGCAGGATGGCAACGGCTACGGCTACGACACCACGTGCAACCAGCTGCACGACAAACTCGACGTGGGACTGCCCGGGCTGCCTTCGCTCGGCGACGCGGTATCGGCGGTGTGCAAGGGCAGCAACGCCGCGACCCATCCGGGCCAGGCGGTGAGCGCCGTGGCCGACAAGGCGTGGGACTCCACCTTCGGCAAGGTGGTCGACTCGATGATGGACGGTCTCGGCCAGGCGATCACGATGTCGCTGACGTTCTGGACCAAAGTGCCCAACGACCGGATCACCGATTCCGGCGCGTTGTTCAACAAGATCAACGACTACACCTATCAGGCCCAGGTGCTGTTGTTGATCGCTTCGGTCATCATCAGCGGCGCCCGCCTGGCCGAGGCCAGGCGCGGGGCGGCGATGAACGAGGCCGCGGAGTCGTTCCGGATGTTCGCCAGGGTGGTGTTCGCTTCGTGGATGCTCGGCGGCATCATCGTGGCCGGAACCCAGGTGTCCGACCGGTTCTCGGCGTGGCTCATCAACGACGCGACCAACGGCAACTCGCGCAGCATCGCCGAGATGATGGTGAAAACGAGTAAACTCCAGGCTTTCTCGCCGGGTTTGGTGTTGATTATCGCCATCGTCGGGCTGCTCGGGTCGTTCGCCCAGGTGGTGCTGGCGGTGGTGCGGCAAGGTCTGCTCGTGGTAGCCGCCGGGTTCCTGCCGATGGCCGCCGCGGCGGGCGGAATGAAGATCGGCAATCAGTCCTATCAGAAGCTGCTCGGCTGGGTGATCGCCTTCCTGCTGTGGAAACCCGTTGCGGCCGTGGTGTACATGATCGCGTTCGTGACGGCGGGCGACGTGAACGAGAAGACCCCGGCGGGCGGGATGCCCGACGCGGACCAGGCGCAGCGGCTGCTCGTCGGCGTGGTGCTGCTGTGCAGCGTGGCGTTCGTGCTGCCCGCGCTGATGCGGCTGGTCACGCCGGCCATCGCGGTCGCGGGCACCGGCGGCTCGGGTTTGGGCGCGGCGGGCGCCGCCGTGATCGGCGCGGCGGCGCTGTCGATCGGCGGGAAGTCCGTCGGCGT
>JABFVX010000229.1 GCA_013362555.1 Mycobacteriaceae bacterium | reverse complement strand
GCGTTGTCGGAGTTCGTGATACGAGCGAGGTCGGGCCAGATCGTGTTCATTTGGTCGCCGGTGAGGTTGGGGGCGTAGAAGCCGCGGTTGCGGCGGGGCGGTTCGATGGCGGGCTGTTCGGGCTGGGGGTTGGTCATGGATGGGTCCTCCTCCTGGTCGGTGTGGTCGTCGGTGTTGTCGTCGGTGTTGTCGTGGCCGTAGTCGCCGTCGGCGTTCACGCGGGTGCGCCTTTGCCGTGGAGCAGGGCCGCGCCGGCGCGGCGCCATTTGTGTGTGTCGCGGGGTTTGCGGCCGGGGACGGGTTCGGTTGGCAGGAGCGGGATTTGGGTGGGGTCGAGTTCGCTGACGCGGCCCCAGCTGGCTTTGCCGTGGTGGATGTAGACGCAGTCGCCGGGGGTGAGGCGGCGCAGTAGGTTCGGGTCGACCAGCAGCGCGTCCTGCATGCGGGCTGAGCCTTCGTCGCCGTAGCCCTTGCCTTTGGTGTGCTGGGACGGTTCGAGTGCCCGGCGGGTGCCGTAGTGCTGGACGATCTCGTCGGGGCCGTCCATGCGGAAGCACAGCAAGCCACCGGACCATGCCTTCATCTGTCGTTTCGAGTCCCGGTCGGTCGCGGCGAGCGACTCGAACGAGTGCGCGCCGACGATGCAGCCGACGCCTTGGGAGCGCAGGGCTTCGCAGGCGTCGATCAGGCTCGCGCCGCCGCTGACGCGGGAGAATTCGTCGACGGTGAAGGTGATCTCCCGGTTGTGCCCGGGTGTGGCGGCGACCTGCTCCACCAGCTTGATCACGGCCTTGGCCTGCGCGGTGGCAACCGATTTCTGGGCGGTGCCGGGCACGGTGATGAACCAGTAGTCCTTGTCTGTGAGGTCGGTGTCGCCGTCGAACACGCCGTCCAGCTCGCGGAACAGGTTCCCGAACCGGGCGGCTTCGGCGTTGAGGACGGGCTGCTTGCCCTGGATGGATGCCTCGATCGCCTTGAGCTCCGGTTTGTGCTCCGGGTTGGCCGGCCATATCGAGAACCCGGCGTCGTTGAATTCGCCGCCCCACGCCTGCCACAACCAGGCCGCGTCGAATCGGTTCATGAACTCGCCGGAGTTCTGTGGCGGGTTCTCGCCGGGGCCTTTGCCGTTAGCGGGGTCGGGGGCGTCGATGATCAGGTAGGTCAGCGAGATCCGCATCTCCTCGTAGAACTTCGATGCGGCTTCGTTCGCCTCGGCGGTCGGCGCCAAGTCCTCAACGACGTGGCGCAGCTTGGCCACGTCGAGGCCCCACAGCCGCAGTTTGGTGGCAGGCGCCATGGCGATCCGTTCGGGGTGCACCCCGGCGGCCAGTAGTGCTGTGCGCAGTTCTGCCCACAGTTCGAGGTCGCCGTCTCCGCCTTTGCAGGACAGGAAGATCCCCAGCGCCTTGTTCGGGGTGACGCCGAGGGTGCGGCGCACCGTGCGCGGGAGTCGTGCGGCGGCGAGATACCGCTCGTGGGAGGCGATGTGGGAGGCGACGGACAACCTCTTCATGCCGGTCGTCTTGCCCGAGCCCGGCCCGCCGAGCACGCCGATGTGGTGGCGCACCGCGGAATGCGGGATCGTCAGCAGCGTGTCGGTGCCCGCGGTCAGCATGCCCAGCGTCGACTTGCGGTGCTGCGCCACCTGGTTGGCGAGCCTGCCCATAACCAGCTGCCGGTTCCCGCGTCCGGTTCCGGTGACCACGGTCAACGGGGTCGCTCTGGTCGCCAGGGTGCGGGCGGCGGCGAGTTTGGCGTTGGTGCGGTGCTGCTGGACTCGCTCGGTTTTCGGCGGGTTCTTCTTCCCGACGGTGTCGAGCCGATGCTGCGATCGCGCCCACCACACGGTGGCGGCAGTGAGCCCGGCAGGGACGGCGAGCACGCTCATCTGCATCGCCCCGGGCAGCCACGCGCCGTGGGCCGCGAGTGCGGCGCCGTGAGCGAACAGCCAGCCCGGCTCGACCGCCGATGACGATGTCGCCGCGACCGCGACCGGCAACACCATCGATCCGGCGGCGTAGTTGCGCAGCCGGTGAGCGTCCCACCCGGCGTTGCGGGCGGCGAGCATTGCGCCGCCGATTACCGCGCCGGTGAACCCGACACCCGCGCTCGCGCCGAGCAGGAACTCTCCGACGTGGCCGATCCAGCCCGCCCCGACATCGACAGTGGGCGGACGGTGGGAGTCCATCCATTCCAGCCAGCTCGGCGGTTGCCCGCTGTGCTGGGCCGGTCCGGGGACCGGGCTCGTGCCCGGGCCGACCGGTGCCGATGGTGTCGCGGCGGGCGGAAGCGTCGGCGGTGCGGCGGCGGGGCCGCAGTCGGTGGGCGTGATGATCGGGCGGCACCCGGGCGTGGTGGTCGGGTACATGACGTTGCCCGGCATCGCGATAGGTCCGCAGTCGTAGGGGGTGATGATCGGGGTGCAGTCCGCGGTGGAGGCGGGCAGCCGGTGCAGAGGGTTCACGAGTGGGGCTCCTTCCCTGTCGTAGTGACAGAGGCGGCGGGAAGTTCCAGGGATCGGCGTTCGATGACGGCGTCCAGGTCCCGCAGGCGGATGTCGAAAGGTGTGGGCAGGGATCCGGCGGTCTTCAGGTCGGCGATGGCGCGTTTGAGGGCGTTGCCGATCCGGTTGCCGCGGTAGAGGTAAAGCAGTCCGTCCCCGGCGTGCATGGCCTTGTAGGCGCGCAGCATGGTCGCCGCGACCCGCTGGCGGGACGGGCGTTTCAGCGTGAGCTCGACCTCGACCGACAACCACTGCCCGCGATACAGGTAGCGGCCGTCGTGGACATGGCGCCGCGGAAACCGGGCACGGTCACCGTCGAGAGAAGCGTCGAGTCGGATCACGCCGGGCCGGTTGCCCGCCGCGATCGCGGCCTCGCGCAGCAGCGTCCGCTCGGGCACCCACACCCCGGCCTGCAACCCGCACAGTGCTGCCCGCACTCGGGCGACGGCGAGCTTGTGGGCGACGTTGTCCAGGCTCGGACTCCACGGGCTGACGGGGTGCCCCAACGCGATCGCCGCTACCGACGGTCGTGGCCACACCACGGTCACCACGCGATCCGCGCTTTTCGGGATCAGCGGGGTGGAGTTCACCATCGCGAACTCGTCGCGCCAGCGTTGAATCAGCCGATACGTGCGGCGCCGCTCCACGCCGCGCAGCAGAGCGATGGTGTCGCGGTCGGCGCACCACTGCTCGGCGAGGAACCGCATCATCTGCTCGTCGCGAACGGTCCACTGCGACCGCGTGTTTCGCTGTGTCACCGGTCCAACCCCCAGTCCTGGTCCAGGCCGTGCCCCAGGCCGAGGGCAGGGTGGTTGGTGATTCGGGCACGGTCGGCGGTGACCACGTCCGCCGACACCTCCAGCCGGGACGCGATCTCCACCGCGCCGAAACCACGGGCGGTCAGCGCGCTGACCTGCTCGCGGCGCAACGCGACCTGCTCGCGCTGTTCCTCGCGTGTCGACGCGGGTGTCCAGCGTGATTCGACGGGTTGCCCGTCCGGCTGGTCGATCGTGGTTTCGTCCCACTCGAGCGGCAACGGCCATCCGTTGCGTTCGCCGCAACGCCGTGCCGCGTCGCTCGGCCCCGGCACGTGCTGGAGCCGGTCGAACAACACCTTGATCGCCCGTTCCCGCTCGGCGGTGATGGTGTGGGCGACACGGCCTTCGGAATCGGTGCGTCCGACCAGCCCGGCCATGGTTCGCCCGCCGGGGTGCATGTTCAGTTCGCGGGACAGGTGGCTTTGCGGATATCCGTAAGAGACCAGCGCCTGAATCCGGCGGCGGGCGCCCACGATCGGGACCAGAGCGTTCGGTGCCGCCACGTCGCCGGGGCGATCGGGGATCTCGATGGCCAGAATCGCTGCTTCCACCGCGGTACTGACGCGAGCCCGGTCCGGATCGGCGATGCGGGCCACGGTGGTGTGTCCCAAGCCCGCCAGCTTCGCGACCTGGCTCGCGTTGACACCCGCGGCTCTCAGCTCGTCCAGGCGAGCACGTGCCGAATCTGCGAGAACGTGCCCTTTCCACCGACCGTAGGCCTTTTGCCGATACCGGTGACGGTCGTAGCACGGCTTGCACATGCCGCGCACAAACGCAGGCTCGCCACACCCACAGGGTCCGGGCGCATCGTGGAGTCTCACCGGTCCAGCCCCCAATCCCGCTCGGGCCAACCGATCCCGCTCACACCGACGGACCGAATACCCGACATCACCCGCGGCCCGGCGCCACTTCGGGACCGGTCCGCGAGGTCGGCGCGGCGCAACTGCGCGAGCTGACACTTGTCGACTGGGACCAGGTCGTTGATGCCATGCCCGGCATGGAAGTGGTCGGACAGGTCTTTTCCCGTGGCCGCTTGGCGAACGTCGATGTCGCCGACCATGCCGTTCAAGTGCTCGACCACGCTCGCGGCGTGCAGGAACCCGGCCCGGTCCCGGTCGGCGACGACCACCACCGTGGCGGCGCCGCGCAGCTGGGCCGCGTGCTCGGGCAAGAACTTTCCCGCGCCCATCGCGTTGCACGTCGCAGGGAATCCCTCGATGATGGCGTGCTGGACGTCTTTCTCTCCCTCGCACAACAAGATCGGGTGACCGTCGTTGATGGCCTCGGCCACGATCTGAGCCTCGAACAGGACCGGGGCGAACCCGCCCGGCACCCACCGCTGCCTGCTCTTCTCCCAGCGCCGTTGGGAGAAGTCTTTCGCGATGCCACGTTCGTGCGCGGTCGCGAACCGGAGCACCTGCCCGACCGGGGTGAGGTCCGGGAGGCGATAGGTGTAGGTCGTAATGTGGCGGCGCGGCCCGACGACCGCGCCCAGATCTTCACTGCGCGTGGGCCGTTGCACAGGGCGACGGCCCCGCTCCGCGTCACCGTGTGAGCGCTGCGGCCGCGGCGCTGTGGAGGGCCGGTAGTCGTCACGAGCCCGGTCGGGCAGGCGATCGAACAGGTCCCGCACATGCAGGCCGGCGGCATCGAGCACGTCGTCCTGGACGCAACCGCTGAAGCAGTTCACGATCGTCTTCTCCCGGCGCGGGTCGTACTTCACCCCCAGCGACGGGTTCCGGTCACCGCGGCCCTGCCCGTGGGTCGGGACCGGGCAGTGGAACCTCGTCCACTGGCCGGACTGCCGGTTGGATTCAGTCGTTACCTGCCGCAGCGCATCCACGACACGGTCGAATGAGGGGCTGTTCATCTCTCCAACCCCCAATCCCGATCCGGCGCCACGTCCAGCGATTCGCCGAATCCGGCCATGTCGTGCACGTGGGCACGAAACGCGGGGTAGATCCGGTCTTGGAGGTCCTCGCGACTGTCGGCCGTCCACCGCAGGCCGTAGGTGCCGGTGCGGCACAATTCATGTCCGTCGCAGCTCGCTGTGTATGCGAACCCGAGCCTTCGGGTGATCTCGGCGTCCACTTGCGTGACCTGCAACCCGTTGGGCGAGTCGGGAACGTTGTTGCTGGTGTTCACCGGTCCCACCCCCAGTCGATATCGAGTGGTTCACCGGAGCCCAGCCACCGTCCCGCGACGGCGCCAGGAGTCTGCACGATCGGCGCTTCCGGCGGGTCGACGCGGATCACGCGATCCGTCAGGTCGGGACGCACGTCCAGGTGTATGGCCAAGTGCGGCAGTTGGTCTCCTTGCATAGGCCGCATGCGGTCCCGAGCCTGGTCCTCCGCGTTGTGGATGAGTTTCACCGCGTCGCGGGGGTCAACGCTGAGGCGGTGGGCCAAGCTCACGACCTGCCGTCGGTCCGAACGCGCCAAGCCCGGATTCCGGTAGGAGTTCGACAACGCAGCGAGCTTCATCGCATCCCGCGCTTGCTCGGCGGTGAAGCCGTCGCGGCCGGGAAGCCACGACACTTCCCACCCTCGCGCACTCAAGGTCGCGGTGTGCGGGAGCGCGTCGAACCACATACAGGTCGCGTCACGCAACTCCGCGGCGTCACGCCGAACCCCGCGAGCGGCCGCACTGGCATCAGCTGCCGCCTGATTGCTGGCGATCGCGGCGACCCATGGCTCGGTTCGCTGCGACGACGGTGTCACCGTCACGTGCGGGATACCTGCCTTGGATGCCGCGTCGAGACAGTGCCGGGTGCCGTGAGCCTCGCCCATGGGAAACGCCACGACCGCATCGGCACCGCGGTCGACCATCGCCTGATTGCGAATAAACCCGGCCGCTTTGCCATGTCGGCGCCACTCGGCTGGATGGCGTTCCTCGACGACCCGGTCGCTCTGTCCTTCACACCATTCCCGAGCAAACCGGTCCGCCCCGGACGGGCAATCACCATGCACGACGGTCAGCGAGTCGTATCGGCCGCGCAGGTAGGCTAGTTCGGCCTCGACCGCGGCGCGATCGAGCCATGCCCGTGAACCTGTCACCAGAACACGAAAAGCGCTGCGCTGCCGGCTTGCCGCTCGGCTCCGGCCAGTCATCGCGGCTCCGGGAAGTTCGTCGGCGTCCAGCCGCCCTTCGGGCGCTGCAGCTTCGACACCTGGCGGCCTTTACGCCACAGGTTCCAGGCCATGACGATCAGGCCGATGAATTCCCGGTCGCTGGTGCGGATCCGATGCGACTTGATCAGGTCGAGCCGGTCACGCAACGCCAGGATCGGTGACCCGGTCGGCAGACCCGCGCCGGTGTCGAGTAACCGCAGGAACTCCATGGCGGCGGTCTTGTCGATCTCGGCCAGTCGCACCGCGACCGCGCACACCACCGCGGGGCGTGCTTTCACGCGGACGGCGAGGGCGGTGAACTGTTCGGCCGCGGTCACGAGTTCCGGGTAGGCCTCGGCGAATTCGATGACCCGCGTGGTGGACACGTCGCTGTGACGGATCGTGTTCTCACCCGCGAGGCTGCCTTCGGCCCAGGTCATGTAGACGCGCAACGCGGCGGCCACAATGGTGGTGTTCTTCGCCGACATCCCGGTCAGCGAGAGTTGGTCGCCGGGGCTGCGTTTGGCGCCCTGGTCCATCGTGATCTGCGTGTCGCTGGGCAGGCCGCGCACCACGAGCAGCGGCAGGGTGACGTCGGTGGTGCCGGCGAGAGCGTGCAGACGGTGCTGCCCGTCGAGCAGGCTGCCGTCGGCGGCGAACTTGATCGCTTCGCCGTTGTAGCGCCAACGGCCCGAGGTCATGTCGTCGCGGTACTGCCGCACCCGCGGCTCCCGCACCGAACGGTTATTACGGTTGTCCTGCAACCATGTCCGGGCGGTCTCGGCGTCGACAAGGACCACCTCGGCGGTGCCGGTCGGGAACGTAGTGGTCGTGGTTTCGGAGGAAATGGGCATGGGTTTACTCCTGCGGGCTGGTGGGGGTGAACGGAGTCAGACGCTCGATCACGTCGGCGAGGGCGTCACGGACTCGGATCAGGTCGGACAGATTGCGATGCGCCAGTTCCGGCGCGTGCCGGGTGAACCGGTCGTCATCGGCGAGCTTGGTCAAACGGTCCGCGTCCTTGCGCAGTTCGACCACCGCCCGCCACGCCGCGTCCGGCAACGGAGTCCGCTTCCGCGGCTGCCGATCCGGCGTACCGGAACCGTCGGTGTGGTCGTCGGCGGTAGTCGTCGGGTAGCACTTGCCGTCGGTACCTCTGATAGGGCCGGCAGGTGAGTCATTTGACTCACCTGAATCCCCGGACAGATCTCGGCGCACAGTGGGCTGGCTGATGCCGGTGGCCGCAGCGATGGCCCGGGTACTCATCCCGGACTCGCGCAGCGACGCGATGACTTCCTGGCGGTCTTCGCGCGGCAACCGGATCCGGCAGGCGCCGAACTCGGCGGTGCAGTAGGCGTCCCACGAGGTGTAGCCCAACGCGAGCCAGACCCGCGTGGCGTAGGCCTGCTCGACCAGGTCCCACACCTGCTCGACATGCGACTTGATCCGATCGGTCAACTGCCGTGCCGCGTCTTCGGAGACGATGTCGATGACCGTGAGAGGCGCGGTCACCGGTCCAGCCCCCAATCGAGCTCGGGCTGGTCACTGTCAACAGCGTTGAGAAGTCCGACCGCCTCGTTGATCGTGAACCCGAGCGACTGCGCCCAACCGTCCGCCTCCAACCGGTCCGGGGCTACCGCGATCCGCACCGAATTACGTGCCTGGGTCTCGTTCAGCCAGCGGCCCGGCAGCCAGTCCGATCGCCATTTCCCTTCCGCGACATGGTCAGCGCGGTGAATCGTGGCTTCCGAGGTCATGTGCCCGTCAGCGACCGTGACGGTCGGCATAGCCGGGGCGGCGGCACGCCGCCACTCCGCAGGCCCCCAATGCGACCGAATGTTCACCGCGCCACCCCCGACTGCGCGACGCACCCGGCCGGGTGCGGAACCTCGACCGAGACAGGGCAGTAGTTCGGTGCCGGCTCCCCCAGTGGGTGCGTAGCCACGTACCCGAGCACCGCAGTGCCCATCACGACCAACACCACGCACACGGCCCACCCGAGCACCCGCGCAGGCAGATTCGCCGCCAGGGCGTACACGCTGCTCGCGTCGAACTCCGGCCGACCCATCGCATGCGCGCTGTGGTCGAACAGCGACTCCCGCTGCACCGTGAAGGAATGCACGACCGGCCGCTGCTGCGCGATCATCCGACGCATCTGCATCTCATTCACCGCCGCACCCCCATCCGGCTGACCTGGCGGCGGCGCCACAGCCAGACAAATGCGGCGACGAAAAGCACCATCGCCACCAGGTCCGGGGCCATGAAGAACGCCAGCACCGACAGAACCCCGAGAATGAACCCGAAACCCCGACTCATGCCGCACCCCCGGCCGGAAGCTCCAGCACCTGCTTCGCCGCACGCATGTCCGCGATCCCCGCGTCCAGCAGCTCCCGCAACAGCTCCGCCTGGTTGAGCGTCAGCTGCATGCTCATGCCGCCGAGCTCGGCAAACCGGCGGACCTTCACGCATACCTTGTCGAGGTCATCGACGTACCTGACTTGGAACGAACCCCAAGACATCACCGAAACCGCGACATCACAGCTGTCGGCTTGATATCCAAGGTCGTCAACAGCGCCGACATGAGCGCCTGTCTTGTCCCGCATCACGCCACCCCCGCCCGACGAGAACGACGACCACGAACCTGGCTCTTCGCCAAGTCATGCGCCTCGACCGCGCGCCGAGCGCGCTCATCCGCAGGCAACAAACGATCAGGGTCAACAACCCACTCAAACCGCGCCTGCCAGGCAGGACGCGACAACGTCGACGAACGACGAGACTTCGATTTGGCCGAACGGCCGGCTACACTGGACATGCTTCAGGGCCTCCTGAGCTCTGATGTGTGAAAACTGCTGAAGCGGCGGCAACCGCTTTGGTGCTTCGGTCCCCGGCGGCGGCAACCGCCGGGGGCCTTTTCTTTCGCCTGTCTCGCTCCTCGTTGCGTGAGCAAATTCATAATCACGCGACACATAGGGACGCCGAAACTCCCTAAATGGGATATTTAGGGACATTTTGGAGTAGACTGAAAATGTGCCGAACGAACGTCTCCGCGGCGCTATTGCCGCTGCGAACCTCACCAACCACGGCCTCGCAGACAAACTTCACGTCAGCGTGAAGACTGTGGAGCGCTGGATCACCCAGAACCGGTGCCCACATCCTCCGACGCGGCTCAAAGTCGCGGGGATTCTTGAGCAAGACGAGACCTACCTCTGGCCAGAGCTTCTCGCCGACAGCCGCACCTCGAATGCATCCCGTTCAGAGTTGGTTCAGCTGTGGCCGACGCGCCCGGAGGTCCCCCATGAGGTCTGGCGTTCACTCATGCGTCAAGCGACCTCGCACGTCGAAATACTGGTCTACGCTGGCGGATTTCTGGTCGAATCACTTGACTTCGTCAACGTTGTGCGAGCTAAGGCGGAAGCGGGAGCAGAAATCCGAATCCTCCTCGGTGATCACAAGAGCGAGGCTGTCCGGCAGCGCGCCCGCGAGGAGGGGCTGCCTTCGCTACCTCAGCGCTGCCTATCAACCCTTGAGTATCTCTGGGAAACGGCCGAACTTCCGGGGGTAGCAATACGAACCCACTCCACGCCGCTCTACAACAGCATCTATCGCTTTGACAACTCCATGCTGGTCAATACGCACAGCTACGGCGCCTACGCGGCGAAGTCTCCGGTCCACCACCTACAGCGGGTCCCTGGGGGTCACCTGTTCGGCTACTACCTCGAATCGTTCGACGCCGTGTGGTCGATAGCTCGTCCAGCAGTACTCTGACGCTATGGGACGGCGCATCGACTACCACAACGATCCGAACGCGCCAGCCGCAAACAGTGTGCGGCCAAGCGCTGGCGCCTTTGTACGCCGCGGGGATACGGTTCTGCTGATTTGCCGGTCGGACAACGGCAACTGGTCGATGCCTGGGGGAGCCCACGATCCCGGCGAATCGCTAAGCCGCACAGCGGTACGGGAGACCGAGGAGGAAACCGGTGTAGATGTGCGCCTGACCGGGATCATAGGAATCTTCACGGACCCACAGCACGTCATTCACTACACCAGCAATGACGAGGTTCGCCAGGAATTCACGATTATCTATCGGGCAGAGCCGGTCGGTGGGGAACCGCGGCCTAGTAGTGAAAGCGTCCAGGTCGAGTGGGTTCCGATCCAAAGGATCCCCACACTCACCATGGATCCCAGTCAGCGAAAGCGGCTGAACTGGGCTATCACACACAAAGAACCGTATGTAGACCCATCGGATCGCTAGACAACGGTCAAATAGAACGAGATTCAGCGAGGCGCCGCGTTGTCCGATCCACTGCGCCAATTAGATCGTCCCGGGCCTGTTCGATGAACATCGTCACGATGTCACCCGGCCCGTAGCGGGAAGCAATTTCACTGAGCCTGTCCACAGCCAGCACCGCGCGGCCGTCCGGATCCGTTGTCATGTCCGCGTACCAGAGTGCATCCCGCAGGGCGGACTCTTCATCCGCAAACTCCGCGGTGAGCTGATCCTCGCAGCCTCGCAGCCGTGCTTCACGCACTGCGCACGAATGGTGCGCTACCAGGGCGCAAACCCTTTCGTCCCATCCTTGTTGCCGCAGGAACCGCGCACCGTCGAGCGGGTGGAATCCGATCATGGCTATCTGAGGGCTGTAGCCGACATCGTGCAGCCACGCGGCCGCCACAAGTACCTCGCCATCCGGACCAAACGAACGAGCGGCATCAGTGGCCTGCTGAGCAACTCCTTCAGTATGCCGCCATCTGCGCGGGAGCTCGTTTGAAAGGCAGTGCTTTGCTAACGCCTGGGCGCGGTCGACCAAGTCCATGCATTAACAGTAGGACCGCTGCCGACCTTCGATCGGACAACCGTTGCCGGAAACTGGACTTCAAAGCGACTTCGCTGACCGATGGTCATACCCGGCCGTGGGCCCCGCTGCGCCTCGACCGCCAACTCGATCGCCGCACGCCGCGAGTTCTCCAGCACGCCCCTTATGGGCCGATGATGGATTTGACCTGGTTGGCGGCGGTGCGGGCGGTGCTCCTATCGATGGTGGCGAGGGGTGAGCTCGCCTCGGCAAACCAGGATTGCCCGACCACTATCGGGACGCCGGTGAGGGCGATACCGACGGTGCCGAGGTCACAGATCATCGCGCCGCTGGGGACTGCCGCGCCGGCAACAACTTCCACGACCATGTACCTGCCGGTGGCGGTGTTGTAGTCGTCATGGCTGATGATCAGGCACAGCATTCCGCCGGGGAGGATGGATCCAGTTGCGGAATGCCATACCTCCCCGAATTCGGGTCGGTTCATGCGGTACGGCGGCTGGCGGCGGCGGCCTGGTTGACGGCGTCGAGTCGCTGGTCGTCCCAGAGCCCGGCCTTGCGCAGTTCTTCGGCGTCCACGGCGAGCTGGCGGCCCATCTCGTAGCGCGCCACCAGACCCTGGATGAACTCACCCTGCGTGAGGTCTGCCTCGTCCGCGTGCCGGGATATGGCGTCCCGGGTGTGGTCGTCCAGGTTGAACGAGGTCCGCTTCTTCATACCTCGGATCGTACTCGCGTCGTACTCGCCCACGGGGCAGATTCTTGGCTCCGTACCTGCTGTCCAGCGACTGCCCAAGGCTTGCCGATTGATCCCTACGCACCAACGGCCTGGCAGGTTGATGCGTACGAGTCAGAAAGCCCAGATATAGGCGACCAGGATCGCCGCCGCGATCGCCAGGACGAGGACCGCGGTCCGCAGCGTGCCGATTGACTCGCGGGCGGCTTCCAGCTCGGCCTGCTGCCCGCGGTATCCCTCGGCAGCGCGGGTGGCCAAGGTCCTGGCGTTGTCGAGCTGCTCCTCGGCGCCGTCTCGGGCCTCGGCGAGTTCGCGCTCGTGCGCGCGCTGTAGGTCGTCGAGTTGTTGCTCCAACCGCTTCACGTCCGCGGCGGATTCGGCGTGCTTGGTCTCGGCATCGCCGAGTTTGCCCTGTAGGTCACCCAGATATCCGCGGGTTCGTTCGAGACGGTCTTCCAATCGGGCGATCTCGCGGGCCTGGCGTTCTGTGTGCTGCTGCCAGTCGGTCATGGTGGCCCATCCCGCTTTCGTCAAGTCGATCCATGCCCAGTCGATGTCGGCGGCAACCCATTGCCGCAGGAAGGCTCTGAGCGAGTACTGCTGCACGCGCATGCCGCTGGGCCAATAACTGAAGGCTCCGGTGAAGATGTCGTAGTCGGGACCCGTGGGGTTGAAGTCTCTGATGCCGACCGCGGGAAGCCGAGGTACCCACAGACAGGGGCGGGTCAGCCACAGCACCTGGCCGACGCCGGCAGCGAGGAGTCCGTCGGTGCGTGCACGGGCGTGGTCTTCGTCCAGGTCGGACCATTGCACCTCGACCGCGAAGGCCTGCCCGTTGTAATGGCCGTAGACGTCGGGGCGGCGGTCTCCGACCGTCTGTTCCTCATCGGCGTCGACCATCCCGGCGTCCCGGAGGGTGTCTCGAACCCAGTGCTTCATTCGCTCGTGTAGGTAGGTCTCGTCACCGCCGGCGGCGATGCCGCCGGTCTGCCCGGCGGTGTCGCCCTTTCCGTGTCGCACGAACGAGTTGTGTTTATGTGCCGACAAATAGGCCCAGACCTGTTCGCCGCACATCAAACACAGCAATCCGGGCCGACCGTGCCAGGTCTGGTACTGTTCCGCGTCACGAACATCGACGAATCGACCGTACCCGTCTACTGCGGCCGTCATCCCTGTCCGCCCGCAATGCCCGGAACCGACCATGCCCCATAGCCTTTCGATATCACCGGCTACACCCACGATATCGGCCAGGCCCGACAAGACGCGGTCAATCCGAATCGAAATGACGCGTACGCGAACAGAATTGACCCGTACGCGACAAGTTGATGCGTACGCGTCAAGCGGCGGGCGTGATCGCGAAGACCTGGCCGCACACACCGCAGATGATCGGGCCGGCCTCGATGGTTCGTTTATGTGCGCGGACCCGCCGCGGTGTCGGGAGGCATTCGCATGTCAGTGCCGAGCCGTTGCGGGAACCGCGTTCCTCCGGGCCAGCTTGACTGTCATCGTCTCCGGTGTCGGTACCGGGCGCAGCGGTGCCGTCGTCGTAGTCGGTCGGAGGGTGTTCTTCACGCCGGTGTCCGACGATGGCGCGGGAAAGCCCGTCGATCTCACGCCGATACCGCTGGCTGACCTCGTCCCCGAGCATGGTCACCGACCAGCCCGTGCTACCGGTCCGCTCCACGCCGAGACCCAGCTCCATGGCCAGTTCCTTGTACCGCGTGTTGTGATAACGCCCGCCGCGGCTGGTTTCCTTGACTTCACGACTTCGAGCGATCCCGTGCGCCGCCTCGTGCAACAACGTGCACAGCACTGCTTCCGGCCCCGCAGCAAAGCCTTCCCCACCCACGAACAATTCAGGCATTACGGTCCCCCCGAGCTCCCACCGGTCCGGACCGAAATGCCCCAACCGAACACCGCGGCTACGTCCGGCCGATCCCGACGCCATCGTCACAACAACGTCGGGGACATCGGTGTGCTGCGCCCGAATACCCGACCATGCGGCCTCGATCGCGGCCACCAACGACCGCGCGACAGTACTCAATCCCCACCTCCTCCATTTGATTCAAACGCGACAGGCTTGACGCATACGAATCAATTCTATCGAATTTCGTTCCTTCGCAACAGGATTGATTCATACGCGACAACCAATCCGCCACCACCTTGATTCCTGCGCGTCAACCGCACGCCGGACAACACAGCCCAGACCCTCACGATCTCCCCGGTGCTGGTCATCTCATCCATCAACACACCGCGCCCCGGACAGCCCACCCAGCCACACCGAAATCCACCCGATGCCGGTCCCCATACCCCCGACCAACGCAAGCCGAACACCCCGCTCAGCCACCTACCTGACCCACCCCTTGCCGGTCCCCTTACCCTTGCCGGTCTCACACACACTGCCGGTTTGCCCCGCCCACCAGCCATACCCACCCAACTGCTGCCTGCCTGACGCATGGACACTAAATGCACCCGCAGGGTGTGTTTAGTG
>JABFVX010000035.1 GCA_013362555.1 Mycobacteriaceae bacterium | reverse complement strand
GCGCGCTTCGGGTGTGGGAGGAGGTCTAGCGTGGCATGGTGGTGCGCCAGTCGCTCTCGTGGAAGATGCGCTGGAAGGAGTCTTCGGCGTGGCTGGTGGGAGCCGGCTCGGCGGCCTGCAGGCGGAATGTGCGGCGGCCGTCGGCGGCCGGCTCGGCGCGCAGGAACACGTCGGCGGCCCTGCCTTCGAGGTAGCGGCGGGCGGCGAGGTCGTAGTGGTGCGTGACGAAGACGACCTTCACGCCGCAGTCGGTCATCGCTCCCACCACCTGCCTGGCAATCTCCGAGCCCTCGCGGTCGTTGACCGCCGAGAACGACTCGTTGCACAGCAGCAGCGAATTCGGCCCGATGTCGTCGACGATGCGGCGCATCCGGATCAGCTCCTCGTCGAGTTTGCCGTGTTCGAGCCCGGCGTCCTCCTCGCGGGTGAAATGGGTGAACACCCCGTCCCGCACGTTGGTCATGAACGACTCGGCCGCGACGAACATGCCTGCCTGCATCATCACCTGCGCGACGCCGACACTGCGCAGAAACGTCGACTTGCCGCCCGCGTTCGCCCCGGTGACCATGATGAGCGACTTCCACGCCGCTTCCAGCTCGTTTCCCACCACCGGTTCCGCGGCGGTGAGGCACAGGCCGACATCGCGCAGATCACGACAGCGCAGGAACTGGTCCTCGACCGGCAGCGGGGTCGGGAAGCACAGCGGCACGTGCGCCTCGGTCAACCGCCGCCAGAGCGTGAGACAACCTACGTAGAAGGCTAATTCGGTGCGCAGCCGCAGTGCGAACTCCAGGAGGCGTCCGGCCGCCTGCGCGGCCGTGTCGGCCACCGCGTGGATGGCTTGGCCGGTGATGGCGCGGGCTGAGCCCTCGTCGTCGTCGGACCGGAACGACCGGCCCGAGAACAAGTCTCGGCGGCCGCGCCGCGCGGGAGCCCGGTGCAGCACCACCTCGGCGGACTTGTTGCCGGCACCGAGCCCGGCGCTGAACATCACCCCGCGCGGCAAACGCAGTTCGGCGAGGCAGGCTTCGAGCTGCGCGACGTAGTCGGCGTCCAGTTGGTCGGCGAGAGTGCCGAACAGAGCTCGGAAGCCCTCGGACTCGAAGGTAGCGCCGGGCGCGTGACGCAGCCCCCGCAGCTCCTGCAACTGCGCCAGCAGCATGTCGAGCTGTTCCACCGAGCGGTGCAGCACTCCCTCCGGGGCGCGGTGCATGAACCCGGCATAGGCGCCCTTCGGCCGGTTGTCCACAGCGTCCGCGACGATGCGGTACATGCGCCGCACCAGTTCTTCGTTCTGCAGGCAGTCTTCCAGCACCTGCTGGCGGTACGCGATGCCGCGCGGATCGACGATTCCCGCAGGCACGATCTGCGCCACCACCTGGCCGATGAACTCGTCCCCGCCCGCCATGGCGGCGTACAGCGTGCGCAACTCCAGGTCTTCCACCAGCACGTCGCCGTTGACCGGAAGGCGCGGCACGGCGATGTAGCCGTGGTCGGGCAGCAGCAGGTTGACGTTCACCGCGCACCGCCCTGTTCGCCGCCGGAACCGCCTCCGCCGGAAGCGATTCGGCGGAACATCGCGTCGTAGGTCAGGCCGTAGCGGCTCGCGAGGGCCTGCGCGTACGCCACGCCGTCGGCGGCGCGGCGGTGAAAGCGGAACGTGCGCCGAGTCGGGTCGGCGTCGTCCACCTCACCGACCATGCTGACCGCGGCCGCATTCGCGCGCGACAGTTCATCGAGCGACGTCACGTACACGGCCACCGCACCGGATTCGACAATGCGCGCCATGATCTCCGCGCCGAGCGCCACCGCGTCACCGCTGCTGGTCGAGGAGAAGCTCTCGTTCATGACGATCACACTGCGAGCCGTCGCGGCCGCGAGGATCTCGCGCACCCGCACCAGCTCCTCGTCCAGCCTGCCGTGCAGCGTCGCCAGGCTCTCCCGGCGCTCGAAATGCGTGAAGACCCGGTCCGGCAGCACCAGCCGTGCCCGCCGGGCAGGCACCGGCACGCCGAAGGCCGCGAACCACCCCAGCTGACCCAGCGTGCGCGCAAAAGCCGTCTTGCCGCTCTGGTTGGGCCCGGTCACGACCAGGATTCGCTCGTTGCCGACCAGCTCGAAGTCGTTGCACACCAGTCGAGTAGACGAGTCGGCGCCGGCGTCTCCCGCCCTGGTCCGGTCAGCGAGCAGGTGCAGTGCCAAACCGAGGTCCGCGGCCGCGTCGACCCTAATGCCCGGCTCGTCGTGGCCCGCGCCGAGCTCCGGGAGACAGAACGTCACGCCAAGGGGCTCGAAGCGCCGCATGAATCCGAGGTAGGACAGATAGAAGCGGGTTTCGCGTTCGAAGCCGAGGAGCGTCGGGTCGAGGTATTTTGCGTTACGCCTGCAATACCTGTCGAGCTGGTCGAACACCCGCGGGAACAGCTCGGCGACGCAGTCCAGTATGCGTTCCTCCACCGAGTTCATCCCCGGCTGGCCGACCTTGTCGCCGAGCGTCTCCGGGCGGGCCTGCCCAGCCAGGCGAGCGAGCACATCCTGCACCTCGAGCGCAAAGTCCGGCTGGCTCGCGTACCGCTCCACATGAACCTGGTCGTTGTCGATATGCACGCAATAGCGAACGTTCGCCAATTCCTCGGCCACCGATTCGGTTTCTTCCACAAGACGCTGGAAATCCGGTCCCGAAATGTACTCCGCGAGATACGCCTCGAACGCGACCAGACCGCGCGAGCGAATATCCGTCTCGGCCAGACTGTATTGCAGCGCCACCACGGCGCCGCAGTACTCCTGGACCGAATCGAGATGCCAGCGCTGCCGTTGACGCTGGTGAAACAGCTTCTCTCCCTGATCAAGCCGCTCGCGCACCGCGGCCATTCCCGCAGCGAACGCGTCGAACGGCGCCAGCACCTCGGCTCGGGCCAAATCCGCGAACACTTCGTGCCGGTACTCCACCGCCTCCACGGTCGTCAGCGGCATTCGAAAGATGTCGGCCATCCCGTGGTCGGGGGCGGCCGCACACAGCTGCGCGAGGATGCGGTCCACCTGGAGATCGCGGGCCGAGTCCGGCGTCAGAAAATCCTCGGCGACGACGGCGGACTCGGGCATCTCGAACAAAATGCTGCGAAAACCTGGCACCGCCGACAACCTAACCTCACCCGACCCTGAGACGCGAGGTTACCCGCTGGGCAACCTGCGGCAGGGCGCTTTGTCGGTATGGGCCTGAAGATGCGGCAGGCCGCCTCCCACCTGACAATCTGGTGGTGCGGCGCACCTGTCGGTTTGCGGTCGGGCTGATGGCCATCAGTCTTGCGCTGACGTGCTGCCATCACGGCGTCCGGCAGCACACCGCGGACCCGAGCCCGGCCGCGGCTCCCGCCGCCGCGGCAAGCCCGCGCGAGCAGACCGACGTCACCCTCACCACCACCGCGGGCCACCCGCTCGAGGACGGGGCCGCCTACGGCGTCGGGATCGTCGTGGTCGCCGACTTCAGCAGGCCGGTCGCCGACCGCGCCGCGGCGCAGCGGCGCCTGACGGTCACCACCAGCCCCCGCGTCGCGGGCGCCTGGGACTGGGTCGACGACCACACCGCGCACTGGCGGCCGCAGCGGTACTACGCCCCGAATACGACAGTGCTGGTCGACGCGCGAATCAGCGGCGTGGACCTCGGCGGCGGCAACTACGGACGGGCCGACGCCGTGGCTTCGTTCCGCATCGGCGCCTCACACGTGTCGGTCGCCGACGACCGCACCCACATGATCGCGGTCTCCAAGAACGGCAAGCTGGTGCGGACGATCCCCACCTCGATGGGCATGCGCGGATCCGAGACGGTCAATGGCCGGACCATCGTCTTCCGCACCCCGCCCGGGGTCTACACGGTGCTGGACAAGGCCGACCCGATCGTCATGGACTCCTCGACTTTCGGCCTGCCGGTCCATTCCCGGCTCGGCTACCGCAGGACTGTCCGCTGGGCGACCCGACTGTCCGAGGACGGCATCTTCGTACACGAGAACGACGCCTCCGGATGGGCCCAAGGACACAGCAACGTCACCCACGGCTGCCTGAACGTCAACCAGGACAACGGGAAATGGTTCTACGCGTTCTCGGTCCCCGGCGACGTCGTCGAAGTCAGACACACCGAAGGCCCGCCACTGACCGTGCGCAACAACGGCGACTGGACGGTCCCGTGGAAAACCTGGCTCGCAGGCTCCGCCCAATAGCGTGAGTGTGTACACCCGTTGCGCGCGTTCACACCCGCAGCTGCGGGT
>JABFVX010000358.1 GCA_013362555.1 Mycobacteriaceae bacterium | reverse complement strand
CTTCCGATCTGGTCGAGGTCTTCGATGTTCAGGGTGAGGATCTCCTCGGCGCGGGCGGCCGTCTCATACAGCAGCCTCCAGAGCACGCGTTCTCGCAGGGCGTGCCGATTGTCGGTGAACAGCGTCTCCAGCCGGGTGCGCGGGATGGAGCGGTCGCCGCGGCGGGCGCTCTTGCGGCGTTCCAGCCGCCGGGCCGGGTTGGTGGCGAGGATCTCCTGGCGCTGGGCCCAGGTGGTGAAGGACGTGAGCGCGGATAGGTGCCGGTTCCATGTCGCGGCCGTGGCCGCCGTCCAGCGTTCCATCGCCGCGGCGTAGTGCTCGGGCTGCAGGGCGGCGGCCGGGCACTGGGCGCATGTGACGGCGAGCAGGCGCCTGAGGGTCTCGGCGTAGCCGGCGCGGGTCGTGGCCGCGGTGATGGAGTCGAGGAAGCGGTCGACCGCTGCCGCGGTCGTCGGGCCGGCCGGGGCCGGGTCGGGCTGGCTCGGGAACGCGACGACGGACAAGTCAAGCACCTCCTGCGCCGATGTGACACATAACGTTACCGAGTTGGACCCGGCGCGGCGGATGTCGAGCTGGGCGGACACGATCGGCATTCAGGTCTATGTGACAGATAATTCAAATTCTGTGTCACAGGCTGAGCTGGGCCGAAGGCTTTGCCGCGAGCACGTGTTCCGCGCTCCAGAGTGGAGTGACGCACGTCACGTCGCGTCCTGTCACGTCTCTGCGATCCCCGGTGTCTTGAGGGCATGACCGAACACAACACATCCCACAAAGTCGTGGTCATCGGTGGTGGCTACGCCGGAACGCTGGCGGCCAACCGTCTGCGGATGCGCGACGACGTCGACATCACTTTGGTCAATCCGCGCCCGGAGTTCGTCGAACGCATCCGGCTGCACCAATTCGTGGCCCGTACCGGCGACGCCACGATCGACTACGGCACGCTGCTCGGCGAGGGCATCCAGCTGGTCGTCGACAGCGCCACGCGCATCGACACCGCCGCCCGCATCGTGCGGCTGGCGTCGGGCCGCGCGCTGGACTACGACTACGTCATCTACGCCGTCGGCAGCACCGGCGCGGTCCCCTCGGTGCCAGGCGCGGCCGAATTCGCTTGGTCCATCGCGGAATTGGAGTCCGCGCAGCGGCTGCGCGCCAGGCTGGGAGAGTTGCCCCTCGACGCTCCGGTCACTGTGGTCGGCGGCGGGTTGACCGGCGTCGAGACGGCCGCTGAACTGGCCGAACACGGGCGCAAGGTCACGCTGGTGTGTGGCCGGACCCTGGCGCCCTACCTGAGCGCAGGGGGGCGCCGATACGTCGCAAAATGGCTGACCCGCCATGGTGTCGCCGTGCTCGAGGGCGGCGCGGTGACCGAGGTCCGGCCGGACTCGGTCGTCCTGTCCGACGGTTCTGCCGACAGTGTGCTGCGTCCAAGCGCACTGACTATCTGGACGGCCGGTTTCGGCCTGCCGGAGCTGGCGGCGGCGAGTGGGCTGCGCACCGATGCGCTCGGCCGGCTGCTCACCGACGAGACGCTGACCAGCATCGACGACGACCGCATCATCGCGGCCGGCGACGCCGCCGCACCGTCGGGCCAGCCGCTGCGGATGAGCGGCTACGCCGCAGGGCCGCTCGGGGCGCAGGCCGCCGACACCGTGCTGAGCCGCATCGCGGGGACCGAACCAGCGATGCTCAACCTGGCCTTCACGGGCGCGTGCGTCAGCCTCGGCCGACACGCCGGCATCAGACAGATCGCCGGTAAGGACGACACCGCGCTGAACATCTACATCCCCGGCCGCATGGGCGCAATAATCAAGGAGGTGACCTGCAAGTTCGTGGTGTCGAAGAGGATCCGTCTGGAGGCAGGCAAGCCCGGTTCCATGGGCTGGCCCAAGGGTGGTCCGCGCCCCGAACAGCCGGCCTCCGCTACGCGGGCGGTCACCTCCCCGTGAGCGCCGACGAGCATACCGAGCGATTCACCGTGCTGCGGCCACTGCTGTTCACCATCGTGTACGAGATACTCGGCTCGGCGACCGAATCCGACGACGTGCTGCAGGACAGCTATCTGCGGTGGGCCAAGGTGGATCTCGCGGCGGTGCGGGACACCAAGTCGTATCTGGCGCGGCTGGTGACCCGTCAGGCGCTCAACGCCTTGCGGGCGAGCACGCGCCGTCGCGAGGAGTACATCGGCTCCTGGCTGCCCGAGCCGCTGCTACTGGAGGAGAACGACGCCTCAGCCGATGTGGTGCTCGCCGAGTCGGTGTCGATGGCGATGCTCGTACTGCTCGAAACGCTCACCCCCGACGAGCGCGCGGTGTTCGTGCTGCGCGAGGTGTTCGGGTTCGACTACGACGAGATCGCCGCAGCGGTGGGCAAGTCCGTGGTGACGGTGCGCCAGATGGCGCACCGCGCCCGCGGGCACATACAGGCGCGGCGTAAACGTTTCGACCCCGTCGACGCCGGGACGACCACGCGGATCACCGAGCAGTTCATGTCCGCGGCGGCAACCGGTGACATGGAGGGGCTGCTCTCGCTGCTCGCGCCGGACGCCACGTGGACCGCCGACAGCGGCGGTAAGGCCACCGCGGCGCGCCAGCCGGTGGTGGGCGCGGAGAAAGTGGCCGCGCTTGTCATGGAACTGCTCCGCGTGGGGCGGTCGCCGGACTCGCGGATCGAGATGGTCAACTGCAACAACGCGCCCGCGATGGCCGCCTACGACGGCGATCACCTGGCAGGCGTCTGCCTGTTCGAGATCGGCGACGGGAAGATCACTAACTTCTACGTCATTCGCAACCCGGACAAACTCCTCGCGCTGACGGTTCCGCGTCAGATCTGCCGGTAGCAGTCTGCAGGCCGCAGCGCAGTAGGTCGCGATCGCGCATGTCCGGCGCAAGCGGAGTTGCGCAGCAGGTGACATGGCCTTTGCCGATCGACGAACGCGTCTCCCCATTTGCATGTGTTGACCAATTCAACTGAAGGATGACCAAGGAGTTGACCATGACCGATACACAGGTAGTGATCGCCGGGGCGGGGCCGACCGGGCTGATGCTCGCGTGCGAGCTGGGGCTCGCCGGGATCGATGTGCTCGTCCTCGAACGGCTCCCGGAGCCTCGAACGGTGGAATCGCGGGCCGGAGGCCTGCACATCCGCACGATGGAGATGCTCGATCAGCGGGGTCTGCTCGACGGGTTCCTCGAGCGCGGACGGCCGCGACAGGACGTGCACTTCTCCGGACTCGGTCTCGACCTATCCGATATGGCGACGCGATATCCGTACGCTCTGCTCATCTTGCAGGCCGAGGTGGAACGACTGCTGGAGGAGCGCGCGGCGCAGTTGGGGATACGACTGCGCCGCGACGCCGAGGTGACGGGGTTCACCCAGGACGAAACGGGCGTCACCGTGGAGCTCGCGGACGGGTCGCGCATCCGGGCGGACTACCTCGTCGGCTGCGACGGGGGCCGCAGCACCGTGCGCGGGCTCGCCGGCATCGCCTTCCCAGGCACCCCGGCCACGATGACCGCGATGCTCGGCGACGTCGAGCTCACCGAGCCACCTGCGGCCGACATCTTCCAGGAGCGGCGCGAGCACGGCAGATTCTCGGTGCTGTCGTACGGCCCGGACTGGTACCGGGTGCTGACCAACGAGTTCGATCACGTCGCCGACCGGGACGAACCGATGACCCTGGAGACACTCCGCAAGTCCTTGCTCAAGATCGCCGGGACGGATTACGGGATGCACTCACCGCGCTGGCTCTCCCGGCACGGCGACGCGGCACGCCAGGCCGACCGTTACCGCGTGGACCGGGTTCTCCTGGCCGGCGATGCCGCGCACATCCACTTCCCAGCGGGCGGTCAGGGCCTGAACACCGGCGTGCAGGACGCGGTCAACCTCGGCTGGAAGCTCGCTGCCGTCGTCCGCGGCCAGGCCCCGGACCTGCTGCTCGACACCTACCACACCGAACGCCACCCGGTCGCCGCCCGCGTCCTGCACAACACCCGCGCCCAGACCGCCCTCTGGCGGGTGGACGATCACACCTCCGCCCTGCGCGAGGTGCTGGACGATCTCATCGGCATCGACGAGGTACGGCTGCGCCTGGCCGGCATGATCACGGCAACCGACCTCCAGTACTCGATGGAGGGGACCGACGACCTCCTCGGCCGCCGGATCCCGGATCTCGACCTCGACCGCGGCCGCATCTACGAACTTCTACACCGCGCCCATGCGGTTCTGCTGGATCTTGGTGTCCTCCCGCCGCTCGACGCCGTCGTGACCGGCTGGGCGGAACGAGCCGACCTCGTCCGGG
>JABFVX010000328.1 GCA_013362555.1 Mycobacteriaceae bacterium | reverse complement strand
TATAACCTCAGTAAGGTCCGTCATCCACCGAGAAACTGGTGATCATGAGCACTAAAGGCAGCGCAACGAAGCGGCGTCCGAAGGACACGTCCGCGGTCGGCCTTAACCCAGTCAAGCGGGACTGGATGGGTGCCGCGATGCGAGTCATGTCCACCTTGACCGGCTCCGAGCTCGCCGAGAAGTACAAGCTGCGCGAGCCGATCAACCGACTGACCTACGAGGCCACCAGAACCGGATTCCGCACCCTCGCGACCGCCAGCCGGACGTTCGCCCAGGTCACCGGACAAGGCAGCGGCAAGCCGCAGCGCCTGGCCGACTCGTCGGCCAGGGGCCGGGACTACTTCGACCTCACGCCTACCGACGAGCAGCAGATGATCGTCGAGACAGTCAAGGATTTCGCTGCGGAGATCCTGCGCCCCGCGGCCTACGACGCCGACAACGCCTGCACGGCGCCCGCAGACCTGCTCGAGCGCGCCGCCGAACTCGGCATCACCCTGATCAACGTCCCCGAAGAGCTCGAGGGCGCGGCCTCCGAGCGCGGCGCGGTCACCAATGCGCTTGTCGCCGAGGCGCTGGCGCACGGCGACATGGGCCTGGCGCTGCCGATCCTGGCGCCCAGCGGCGTCGCGGTCGCACTCACGCAGTGGGGCACGGAGTCCCAGCAGAAGACCTACCTGCCCTCTTACACCGGCGAGAATGTGCCGCAGTCCGCGGTGGTCATGGCCGAGCCGCGGGCCTTGTTCGACCCGTTCGAGCTGCAGACCAAGGCGACCCGCACCCCCGGCGGCTTCCGCCTCAACGGCGTCAAGAGCCTGGTGCCTGCCGCCGCCGACGCCGAATTGTTCATCGTCGCGGCAGAATTGGACGGGCGCCCGGCGCTGTTCATCGTCGAGTCCGGCACCGCGGGCCTGGTCGTCGAGGCCGACCCCGCCATGGGTCTGCGGGCCGCTTCGCTCGGCAGGCTGCACCTGACCGACGTGGCAGTCCCCCAGGGTGCGCTACTCGGCTCGGGAGACTCGACAACCGGCCCGGAACTCGCCGAAAACTACGCCGACGCAGTGCGTTTGGCGCGTCTGGGCTGGGCGGCTCTGGCCTCGGGCACCGGCCAGGCCGTGCTCGACTACGTCGTCCCCTACGTCAACGAGCGGGAGGCCTTCGGCGAGCCCGTCAGCCATCGGCAAGCCGTGGCGTTCATGGTCGCCAACATCGCCATCGAGCTCGACGGCATGCGCCTGGTGACGCTGCGCGGCGCGGCGCGCGCCGAGCAGGGGCTGTCGTTCGCGCGGGAAGCGGCGCTGGCCAAGAAGCTGGCCACCGACCACGGCATGCGCATCGGCCTGGACGGCGTGCAGTTGCTCGGCGGCCATGGCTTCACCAAGGAGCACCCGGTCGAGCGGTGGTACCGCGACCTGCGCGGCATCGGCGTCGCCGAAGGCATCGTCCTCATCTAGGCGCGCGGCGCCCCCTCGACTCTTCCAGGAGAAACGATGATCAACCTCGAACTGCCCAAGAAGCTGCGCGCCAGTTCCAACCAGGCGCATCAGGTCGCGTCGGAAATCTTCCGCCCGATCTCGCGCAAATACGACCTGGCCGAGCACGAGTACCCGGTCGAGCTGGACACCATGGCCGCCATGGTGGAAGGCCTGGCCGCCTCCGGCACGACCGAGATCGGCGGCGCGGCGGGCGGGCGCACCGCCAAGGGCGACAAGCCGCAGATCAAGGCCGAAGACCTCGCGGTGCAGCCCACAAACACCAACGGCGGCAACATGTCCGCGCTGCTGAACGCGCTGGAGACCTCCTGGGGCGACGTCGGTCTGATGCTGACGATCCCGTACCAGGGCCTCGGGGACGCGGCCATCGCGGCCGTCGCCACCGACGAGCAGCTCGAGAGTTTCGGCAAGGTGTGGGCCTCGATGGCCATCACCGAGCCCAGCTTCGGCTCCGACTCCGCGGCGGTGGGCACCACCGCGGTGCTCGACGGCGACGAGTGGATTCTCAACGGCACCAAGATCTTCGTGACCGCCGGCTCGCGCTCCACCCACGTCGTGGTGTGGGCCAGCATCGACAAGTCCAAAGGCCGCGCGGCGATCAAGTCGTTCGTCGTCCCGCGCGAGGCGCCGGGTCTGTCGGTGGAGCGGCTGGAGCACAAGCTCGGCATCAAAGCATCCGACACCGCAGTGCTGCGGCTCGAGGACTGCCGGATCCCGAAGGACAATATCCTCGGCAGCCCGGAAATCGACGTCGAAAAGGGTTTCGGCGGGGTTATGCAGACCTTCGACAACACCCGCCCGATGGTGGCAGGCATGGCCGTCGGCGTCGGCCGGGCCGCGCTGGAGGAGCTGCGCTCCATCCTCACCGACGCGGGCATCGAGATCTCCTACGACAAGCCCGTCAACGTCCAGTCCGCGGCCGCGGCGGAATTCCTTCGGCTGGAGGCGGATTGGGAGTCCGCGTATCTGCTGTCGCTGCGCGCGGCCTGGATGGCCGACAACAAGAAGCCGAACTCGATGCAGGCATCGATGGCCAAAGCCAAAGCGGGCCGAATGGGTTCGGACGTCACGCTGAAGGCGGTGGAGCTGGCGGGCACCGTCGGCTACTCGCAGCGCACCCTGCTCGAGAAGTGGGGCCGCGACAGTAAGATTCTGGACATCTTCGAGGGCACCCAGCAGATCCAGCAGCTCATCGTGGCCCGCCGCATCCTCGGACTGTCCAGCGCGGAGCTGAAATAGCCAGGGGGACATAGGAAAGACGGAAGGCGGACCCCGACTGGGGGGTGTCCGCCTTCCGTCTTCCGGGGCACGGTTGGGATGTTGCTCGCCGAGACCGCACAGTTTCCTCGGACAATGCGCACTTGTGCCGGTTTTCCTCGCGTAGTGTGCGCTCACCCGACCGGCACGCCGACGCCGCGCGGCAGGTTAGATTATCGAAATGTCCGAACGCGACGACGAGTCACATCGCGGTGTGCGGGGGACGGTACTGCGGACGTTCGCGGCCGACCCCGTCTCCGGCGAGCCGATTCTGCTCAAAGACGGCCGGTTCGGGCCGTACGTCACAGACCACACGACCAACGCAGCGCTGCGGCGCGGCGACGACGCCGAGTCGCTGACATTCGAGCGCGCCGCGCAACTGCTCGCCCAGCGGCGCGCCCGCCAGGCGGCCGAGCGAAGACGTGCCGAGTCACCTGAATGACGTGGGCAATTTCAGCTCGAGATGTCAGCTCGAGTGTCAGCTCGGGGTGTCGTAGAAGACGTGCAGCACGCCGCCAGGTTTGAGCCACGGCTCTATCAGGGCGCGGGCCCGGTCCGGGGCGCGGTGGAACAGGCCGACACGGGCGGCGAAGACCACGTCGAACCGGCGCTCGCCGAGGTCGAGGCCCTCCAGCTCCATGACGGCGAATTCGGCCTGCCCAGATGCCACGGCGGCGGCGTTGCGGCGCTCGGCGGCGGCGATCATCGTCGCCGACCGGTCGATGGCGACATACCGGCCCGCGGTCAGCCGCTCGCACACCATCGTCGCCGCAATGCCGTGCCCGCAGCCGATTTCGAGAACGTCGTCATCCGGACGGAGCTCGAGCTGGTCGACGATCGACCGCAGTCGCGCACTCATGCCCCCAACCTAGCCGTTCCGGCTGGGTTACCTGCCTCCAGAATGACCCGTGACGTGCACCCGACGCACGTCACGGGTCATTCTGGAAGGCATGGCGACGGCGGCGAGGATGGCGAAGTCGGCGCCGGAGACGGCCAGCGGGGGCAAGGCCGCCGTGGCGGGGATCAGCGCGGCCAGGGCGACGAGGGCCGCGACGTGGGGGCGCGACCAGCGCCCGAACACCGCGCGCTTGAACAGCAGGTGCCCGGCCAGGAACAGGGCGGGGCCGCCGAGCAGCATGGCGGCCGTCCCCGCCGGCGTGTGGCCGCTGGGGTGAGCGATGACCAGCTCGTCGCTCACCGCCGCCACGATGACGCCCGCGATCATGGGAATGTGCAGGTAGGTGTAGGCGTCTCGGCCGAGTCTGCCGCGGTCCGCGGACTGCGCGATGGCCTCCGCCGCCGCTTCGGCGGTGCGGTCGAAGTAGATCCACCACATCGCCACCGAGCCCAGGAAGCCGAAGGCCAGCGCGAGCGCGCCCGCGGCACCGTGGCCGATGTCGGCGAATGTCATCCCGGTGACCAGCACCGACTCGCCCAGCGCGATGATGACGAACAGCTGGCAGCGCTCAGCCATGTGGCTGCCGTCGATCGAGGACCAGTCGGCCAGGGTCGAGCGCCCCAGGCCGGGAACGATATAGCGGCTTGCGGGGCCGCTCCAGTCGATGCACACCGCGACGATCCACAGCAGCACCCGCCACCCGTCGTCGACGAACGCACCCGCAACCCAGAACACCGAGGCGACGAGCAGCCAGACGTAGATGCGCTGGAAATTCCGGCCGAACTCACTCGCGCGGGTCAGCCACACCACCACGCTGGTGCGCACCAGTTGGAACGCGACATAGCCGAACGCGAACCACCAGCCGCGCCCTTCGAAGGCCTGGGGAATGCCCGCCGACATCAGCAGCGCGGCCAACATCTGCGCGGTCAAGGTGGCGCGAACGACGGGATGGTCCGGATCGAACCAGTTGGTGGTCCACGTGGTGTAGATCCAGCCGCACCACACCGCCAACAGCAGCAGCACCACCTGCAGGGCGCCGCCCGGGGTCTGGTGGTCCAGGAGCCGGTGCGACAGCTGGGTCACGGCGAACACGAAGACCAGGTCGAAGAACAGCTCGAAGAATGAGACTTTCGTGCCTTCTTCAGGCCCGCGGCTGCGCAGTGGCGTACTCACGCCGTAGAACGTACGTATCGTTGGCACGGATACCAAGCCGAAGCCCCTTCGATGAGATGAGGTCTCGTGAAACTGGGCCTGCACTATTGGAACTATTCGACGCCCGCCGACCCGCGCCGGATCGCGTCCACCCTCGCGGACACCGCGAAGCTGGCCGAGGAGGTGGGGTTCGATTCGTTCACCGTGATGGACCACTACTTCCAGATGGACCAGTACGCGCCCGCCGAGGAGCCGATGCTGGAGGGCTACACCACGCTCGGCTTCGTCGCGGCGCACACCAGCCGGATGGACCTCGGACTGCTCGTCACCGGCGTGATGTACCGCCATCCCGGGCTGCTGGCCAAGATCGTGGCCACCCTGGACGTCCTGTCGGGCGGACGGGCCCGGCTCGGCATCGGCGCCTCGTGGTACGAGCGGGAACAGCGCGGCCTCGGCGTGCCGGTGGTGCCGGTGGGCGAACGCTTCGAGCGCTTGGAGGAGACCCTCCAGATCTGCAGGCAGATGTGGGGCGACGACAACGGCGCCTACACCGGGACGCACTACCAGCTGGCCGAAACCCTCTGTGTCCCGGCCCCGCTGCGACCGGTGCCGATTCTGATCGGCGGCGGCGGCGAGAAGAAGACGCTGCGCCTGGTCGCCCGCTACGCCGATGCGTGCAACCTGTTCGCGAGCAGCCCCGAGGACGTCGCCGCCAAACTCGGCGTACTGCGCGAGCACTGCACGGCCGAAGGCCGCGACTACGACTCGATCACAAAGACGGCGCTGTACGTGCCCCCGGTCCTCGACGACCCGAAGGCCGCGGCGGCGCAGTTCGAGCAGTACGCCGGACTCGGCATCGAGGAACTCGAGTTCATGCCCGACCGCGACCCGGTCGAGTACACCCGCCGTTTCGCCGACGAAGTGCTGCCCCTGATCAAGCCGTAACCGACATTCCGGAAGTTCGGCGGAAACACCGACAGGAGGTTGTCGCGACGGCGGGCGAGAGTGGTGGCGCAAGCACATCCACCACCACTTCGGGAGAGACACATGAGCGTGCCCGCCTACAACACGGTCGCCTGGTTCCAGATCGGCAGCGACGAGCCCGACCGGGTGAAGACGTTCTACCGCGACCTGTTCGGCTGGACTTTCACCCCGGACCCGGCAGGCGAAGGCAAATACGACCTGGTCGGCTACCCCGGCGCCGAGATTCCGCAGGGCGGGATCGCGCACACGCCCGACGCGTCGGGCAACCATGCGATCTTCTACGTGGTCGTCGAGGACGTCACCGCCACGCTGGCCGCGGTCGAGCAGCACGGCGGCAAGGTCTCGCAGCCGCCCGTCACCGGCTCGGACGGCCTGGTGTTCGCCGAGGTTCAAGACACCTCCGGCAACCGCTTCGGCGTGTTCACGCCCGCGCCGAAGTAGCCACGCGAATTCCCATCCAGAACGACCCATGAATTGCGCCCAGCGCAACTCATGGGTCGTTCTGGAGGTTTTGGCCGGTTCAGCCCAGGGTGATGGCGCGGACTTCGCAGTCGGGCGGGCCCCCTTCGTAGCAGTCCGGGGCGCGGTCGGGCATGGGGAGGTCGGTCAGAATCATGGCGGTGATGCGATCGAGGCGAAAGCAGCGCATGTCCGCTCGCAGCCTGCACCATGCCGTCAGGTACCAGCCGTTCACGCCCAGCATCAGCGCGACCGGCTCGACCTCGCGGCGCGTGGCCGCGCCGACCCCGTCGAGGTAGCCGATGCACAGGACCCGGCGCCGGACGATAGCCTGCTCGAGCTGAGGTGGAATGGGAGCGGGCAGCTGCGGAGCCGGACCGGCAAGCAATTGCACCCGGCCCGCCAGTTCCCTTGCCGCATCGGCGTTCTGACGCGACATCGCCGCCAAGATCTTGCGCAGCGCACTGCGGCCCGCCTCGGCGAACGGGCCGTCGTGCGTCCGCGCCACCGCCACGGCGAGGGCCACCGCTTCGGCCGCGGTGAAGTTCAAGGGCGGCAGCGACATGCTCTTCTCGAGGGCGTACCCGCCGCGCCTGCCGGTGTCGGCGTAGATGGGCACGCCGGACTGCTGCAGCGCGCTGATGTCGCGCTCGACGGTCCGCATGCTGACGCCGTGCCGGGCGGCCAGCTCCCGGGCCGTACGCAGCCGCGGCGACACCGCCCGCAATTCCTCGACGATCGCGTACAGCCGATCCGTGCGGTTCACATTGCCGACGGTAACCGCCCCCACCGACAACCTCGCCCCGCCCCGAACCTCCAGAATGGCCCGTGACGTGCGCTGGGCGCACGTCACGGGCCATTCTGGAGGTTCGGGAATCAGCGTTTGCGGCCTATGCCGCAGGCTATGCAATTGCGGACGTCGGAAAGCGGAGCGAAGCGGGGGCCGTCTGGCCACCAGTCGTCGCAGAGGACCAAGCCTGGTTCGACCATCTCCAAGTCGCCGAACATGGCTTGGATTTCGCGGCGGGTCCGGAAGCGGCCGCTGCCCATCGGACTTTTCAGGAACTTCTGTTCCATCTGGTGGGCCAACTTCCCGTGCTCCGGCGTCTCCGGGTCGAAGAAGTGCGAGATGACCACGTAGGAGCCGGCGGGAAGCGCGGCGATATAGGTCTTCATCATGGTGGCGACGTCGTCGCCGAGGTAGTGCTGCAGGGTGCCGACCTGAAACACGGCCACCGGCCGGGAGAGGTCCAGCTCTTGGCGGACCACCCGGTTCGTCATGACGTCGAAGGGCCGGAAGATGTCGGCCTCGACCACCAGGGTGCGGTCGTTGTCGCCCAGCAACGCCCGCGCGTGCGCCAGCACCATGGGGTCGTTGTCGACGTAGATCACCTGGGCGTCGGGGTGCGCCCGCTGCACCACCTGGTGGGTGTTCTCCGCGGTCGGCAGCCCGGAGCCCAAGTCCAGATACTGGTCGATCCTCGCCTCCTTGGCCAGGAAGCGGCACGCGCGGGTCAGGAAATCCCGATTGGCCCACGCCAATTCGCAGACGCCGGGGGCCACGGTGCGAACCTGGTCGAGCACGTCGCGATCGATCTGAAAGTTGTCCTTGCCGTTGAGTGCGGCGTCGTAGACCCGAGCCACGCTCGCCCGGGTGGTGTCCACCCCGACCGGCGCCTGGCCGGGATAGCTCGATGGCATTGTGTTCTCCCCTGGTTTTCGTTCCGTTCGCTGCGGGCTTCCCGAGTCTCTCCCATCCGACTGGTTTGCGCGCGCACAATCGGGCCGTGGAAGGCACAAAGTGCCTCCAGGGACGCCGATTTCAACCCGGGTTAACGATTACGAGCTCCACAATGACCCATGAGTTGCGTTCAACGCACGTCACGGGTCGTTCTGGAGGTTTGAGCATTGACGTCGACCGGTCGCAGCAGGGCCCACGCGATGAAGAAGACGCCGACGGCGAGCATCGCGATGCCTGCCCAGAGATTGACGTTCCCGTCGGCTTTGGCCAAGGTCTGCGCCGAGCGGTCCACGATGCCCGTAATCACCAGGATCAGGCCGTAGACGCCGAAAAGCGCGCCGATCACGTTGCGAATGTCGAACAGCCCGCCCGCCGATTTCGCGTAGTGCGCCCGGTCGTCGACGCCGTCGCTGTGGTCGACAGTGTTGTTGTCCGCCATGGCTGTTCCTTTAGCTGAAGTAGACGTTAGCTGAAGTAGACGTTGAGGGCGACGACCAGGGCCAGACCCACGGCGGCCAGCGGCACGGCCCGCCGGTACCACGGCACGCCCGCACCCTCTTCGAGCTGCGCCTTCGGCGTTTCCGAATACACCAGGCCGACCAGGTCTTCGGCTGGCTTGGGCGCTGTCGCGAGACTGACCGCGACGCTCACCACGATGTCCACCAGGAACGCAGCCCCCGCTGCGAGGAAGCTGGAACCCTGCCCGGACAGGTGGAAGACGTCGGTCTCGTGCAGGACGAAGACCGTCACCGCCGCGAGCGTGCCGGACACCAGGCCCGCCCACCCCGCGGTCGCGGTCATCCGCTTCCAGAACATGCCGAGGATGAACGTCGCGAACAGCGGCGCGTTAAAGAAGCTGAACAAGGTCTGCAGGTAGTCCATCATGTTGCTGTAGCCGGACGCGATGAAAGCCGTGCCGACCGCAATCACCGTGGCCCCCAGCGTGGCAAGCCGGCCCACCCGCAGGTAATAGCCGTCCGGCCGGTCCGGCCTCAGGTAGCGCTGCCACAGGTCGTAGCTGAAGACGGTGTTGAACGCGGACACGTTGGCCGCCATGCCAGCCATGAAGGAGGCGAGCAGTCCCGCGATGGCGACGCCCAGGATGCCGTTGGGCAGCACGTCTTTCATCAGGTACAGCAGCGCGTTGTTGTATTTCACGTTCGGGTCGTCGCTGGCCGCGCCCCCCTTGTAGGCCGCGATCTGCGGCACCAGCACCGCGGCGATCATGCCGGGAACGACCACGATGAACGGGATGAACATCTTCGGGAACGCGCCGATGATCGGGGTGCGCCGGGCCGCGGAGAGGTCCTCGGAGGCCATCGCGCGCTGCACCTCGACGAAATTGGTCGTCCAGTAGCCGAACGACAGCACGAAGCCGAGCCCGAACACTATTCCGACCACCGACAAGGCGTTGTCGGAGAACCCGCTCAGGTCGTTGCCCGGCCACGAATCGAGCTGCCGCGCGCCGCCGGGGCCGGCGGTGACCTTGTCCCGCAGGCCGTCCCAGCCGCCCACCTTGTGCAGGCCGATCAACGTCAGCGGCAGCAGCGCGGCGACGATGACGAAGAACTGCAGCACCTCGTTGTAGATGGCCGCCGACAGCCCGCCGAGCGTGATGTAGGACAGCACGATCACCGCCGCCACGATCACCGACACCCACAGCGGCCAGCCGAGCAGCACATTCACGATGCTGCCCAGCAGGTACAGGTTCACGCCGGCGATGAGCACCTGGGCCAGCGCAAAGCTGATCGCGTTCACGAGGTGCGCGCCCGGGCCGAAGCGGCGCAGCATGAACTCCGGCACGCTGCGGACCTTGGATCCGTAGTAGAACGGCATCATCACCACGCCGAGGAACAGCATGGCGGGCACCGCGCCGATCCAGAAGTAGTGCACCGTCGACATGCCGTACTGGGCCCCGTTGGCCGACATGCCCATGATCTCCACCGCGCCGAGATTGGCTGAGATGAACGCCAGTCCGGTCACCCACGCGGGCAGCGAGCGCCCGGACAGGAAGTAGTCGATGCTCGAGGACACGCCGCGCCGCGCCAGGACCCCGATGCCGAGCACGAACACGAAATATATTGCGATTATGGCGTAGTCGACGAACCCGGCGTCCAGCCGCAGGGTGCTTCCCGCCTCCGCGAACATCATTGATCCTCCTGGTGGATCCGACACCGAAGTATGACACCGAGCACCCGGAACGCCCCGCCAATCCGGAAGCTCATTCGAGTCTGCGCGCCCCCGCCGCCGGAACAGCGGCGAAGGTCCGCGGCGCGGCGAAGCCCGCAGCCGCGAAGCGGTCGGCCACGGCGGCCGAGACGACCTCGGCGCGGTCCGCCTCGACCAGGGCGATGACACTGCCGCCGAAGCCGCCGCCGACCATGCGCGCGCCGTAGGCGCCCGCGGCCGTCGCCGCGTCCGCCGCGGCGTCCAGCTGCGGACACGACACCGCGAAGTCGTCGCGCAGCGACGTGTGGCTCGCGGACAGCACCGGCCCGATCGCCCGCGGGTCCGCGCCCGTGCGCAGCGCGTCGACCACCGCGAGCACCCTGGCGTTCTCGGTGACGACGTGCCGGGCCCGGCGGCGCAGCAGTTCGTCGTCCCACGGCGCTGTGCCCTCCTGCCCGTCGACGGTCGCGGTGTGCAGTTTCTCGACCTCCGCGGCATCGGTGATCTCGCGCAGCGAGGCCGCTCCCAGTGCGGCCGCCGCCGCCTCGCACTGGGCGCGGCGCGCCGCGTACTCGCCGTCGACGAGCGCGTGCGGGGTGTTGGTGTCGACCACCAGCAGCGCCAGCCCGACCGCGGCGAGGTCGAACGGAATCTGGGCCCGGTCACCGGTCGCGACGTCCAGGAACAGCGCGTGCCCCGCCGTGCACAGCACCGACGCGGACTGGTCGAGTATTCCGGTCGGCGCGCCCACGTAGTCGTTCTCCGCGGCTCTGGCGATGTCGATCAGCTCTTCGTCGGCCACCGCGTAGTCGAACAAGTCGCGCAGCGCCACGGCGACCGAGCACTCGACCGCCGCCGACGAGGACAGCCCCGCCCCCACCGGGACATCGCCGTCGAGCGACAGGTCGACACCGGGAATCGGGTAGCCGCGCTTCACGTACTCGCGCACCACTCCGAGCGGATAGCGCGCCCAGCCGGGCGCCCGGGCGCCGTCGAGGTCGTCGACCGCGACGGCGACCTCGCCCGCCCGCTGGCGCGACCGCACCCCGACCCTGCCGTCGGCGCGGGCCGAGGCGGCACAGCGCACTGTGAACGGCAAGGCGATGGGCAGCACGTAGCCGTTGTTGTAGTCGGTGTGCTCGCCGATGATGTTGACGCGCCCCGGCGCCGCCCACACCCCGCGCCCGCCCGCGCTCACCCGAGGTCCCGCAGTTCGGCAGCCACGGTTTCCGGATCGGTGTCGCTGATGAACACGCCCATGCCGGATTCCGAGCCTGCCAGGTATTTCAGCTTGTCGGCGGCGCGGCGAATCGAGAACAGCTGCATGTGCAGCCACCAGTCCCCGGAAGCGCCCGCACGCGGCGTCGGGGCTTGGTTCCACGCGGCGATGTACGGCATCGGGGCGGCGAAGCGGCGTTCGAAGCGGCCGAGAACGTCGAGGTACAGCGCGGCGAAGGCATCCCGCTGCGCGTCGTCGAGGCCGGGCAGGTCCGACACCCGCCGATGCGGGTACAGCTGCACCTCGTAAGGCCAGCGCGCGAACGGCGGCACGAACGCGGTCCACTCCTCGTTGGCCGCCACCACCCGCGCGCCGCTCGCTTGCTCAGCCACGAGAATGTCGCCGAAGAGATTGCCGCCGTGCGATTGTCGATACTCGGCCGCGCGGCCGGCGATCGTTGCGACCCGGGGCGCGACGAAAGGGTAGGCGTAGATCTGCCCGTGCGGGTGCGCGAGCGTGACGCCGATGTCCTCGCCGTGGTTCTCGAAGCAGAAGACCTGCGAAATGCCTTCCATCGCGGACAGTTCCGCGGTCCGGTCGGCCCAAGCGTCCACCACCAGCCGGGCCCGCTTCGGATCGAGCCGGGCGAAGGAGCTGTTGTGGTCGCTGGTGAAGCACACGACTTCGCACCGGCCGTAGCCATCGCGCAGCGGGGTTAGCGGCGCACCCGCCGCGTGCGGCGGGAGGTCCGCGTGCCGGGGCGACAGCGACGGGAAGCGATTCTCGAACACGGCGACGTCGTAGTCCGACTCGGGGATCTCGGTGTCGCGGCCCGGCGTCGACGGACACAGCGGGCACTGGTCGGCAGGCGGCAGGAAAGTGCGGGTCTGCCGGTGCGAGGCGTAGACCACCCACTCGCCCAGCAGCGGGTCGAAGCGGCGCTGCGACAGCGTCGCGGTGGTCGGCAGGTCGCGGCGGTCGGCGGCGTCCCGAGCCGTCGGCGCGTGGTCGTAGTAGATGATCTCCCGGCCGTCCGACAACGTCCGACGCGTTCGAAACACTGTCCCGCCTCTCTCCCCTCCCTGTCCGCGGTGCTGACAGTACCGCCAGAACCCTCCAGAATGACCCGTGACGTGCATCCAGCGCACGTCACGGGTCATTCTGGAGGT
The DNA here is from genome assembly GCA_013362555.1 of Mycobacteriaceae bacterium. Lineage (GTDB taxonomy): Bacteria > Actinomycetota > Actinomycetes > Mycobacteriales > Mycobacteriaceae > JABFVX01. The sequence continues at coordinate 2,027 of JABFVX010000328.1, read as the reverse complement.
TTCCGTCCGAGGTGCCGGGAGGCACCGCGTGTGCCAGGCTTGGGGGTAATGGCCGACGCGGACACCGACACCGCGCACGCGGATCGCCCCAGGACACCGGCAGCCGGCGGCGGGTGGGGCCGAATCGCCGATCGGCGGGCGCGGCCGCGGGGGGAATCCCATCGGCTCACGGCTCTCGGCGGATTGGCGGCGCTGTCGCTGGACGCGCTGTCGAGCGTGGCGTACGGGCCGGAGGCGATCGTGCTCGCGCTGGTGGCCGCGGGATCCGCGGCGATCCGCTACACAGTGCCGGTATCCATCGCCATCGCCACCTTGCTGCTGGTGCTGGTTGTCTCTTACCGGCAGGTCATCGCGGTGTTTCCGGACGGCGGCGGGGCATACGCGGTGGCGAAGCACCTCCTTAGTCGACCAGTCGGTCTTCTTGCGGCCGCGAGTCTGGTCGTCGACTATGTGCTGACGGTGGCGGTGAGCCTGGCGGCGGGCGCGGCCAGCCTCGGCAGCGTGTTTCCGGCGGTCGGCAGGCACCTGCTGCTCACCGCGCTGCTCGGGTTGGTCGCGCTGACGGTGCTCAACCTCATCGGCATCGCCGAGTCCGCTCGGGCACTGATGACGCCGGCGCTGCTGTTCGTCGTTTCGGTCGTGGCTGTCATCGCCGTGGGCCTGACCCGATCGCATCCGGTCGCGGTCATCGGCAGCGACATCAGCGGCTTTCCCGCGACGGAGGCGCTCGGCGCGGTGCTGCTGCTCAAGGCGTTCGCCTCCGGGTGTTCCGCGCTGACCGGGGTGGAGGCGATCGCCAACGGCGTCCCCGCCTTCCGCACACCCCGGGTGAAGCGCGCGCAGCACACCGAAGTCGCGCTGGGCGTCCTGCTGGGCGTGATGTTGCTGGGGCTGGCCACGCTGATCCGCAAGCACGACGTCGCGCCGCGGGGCGGGGTGACCATTTTGGCGCAGCTTTCCGCGGCGGCGTTCGGCACCGGGTGGCCGTTCTATGTGTCGAACCTGGCCGTGACGATCGTGCTCGGCCTTGCCGCCAACACCAGTTTCGGCGGGCTGCCGGTGCTGATGAGCCTGCTCGCCAGGGACCACCGGCTGCCGCACGTGTTCGCGCTGCGCGCCGAGCGCCCGGTGTTCCGGTTCGGCGTCGCGGCGCTGGCGGTCTTGGCGGCGCTGGTGTTGTGGGTGGTCGGCGCGGACACCCACCGGCTGCTGCCGGTGTTCGCGATCGGCGTGTTCATCGGGTTCACGGTCAGTCAGACCGGCCTGGTACGGCACTGGTGGCAGGACCGAGGCCCCGGCTGGCCGGGCAAGCTGCTGCTCAACGGCGTCGGCGCGGCGATGACCGCGGTCGCGGGCGCGGTGCTGTTCGCTGCCAAATTCACTGAGGGCGCGTGGCTGCTGCTGGTGATCGTGCCCGGACTGATCCTGCTGTTCGACCGGATAGAGCGCTACTACCACCGGATCGCCACGCAGTTGCGGGTGGGCGAGGTTCCCCCGAAGCCGTGCCTGGACGCGGACACGACCACGGTGGTCATCGTGCCGGTGGTAGGGGTGAGCCGGCTCAGCGCCCTCGCCCTCACCGCGGCCATGCGCATGGGCCAGGAGATCATCCCGGTCGCGGTGGAGATCGAGCCCCGCCTGACGCACCGACTCGCCCGGGACTGGAAGGTCTGGGATCCGGGCCCGCCGCTGACCGTGCTGCCCAGCCCGCACCGCAGCTGGATAGACCCGCTGGTCGGCTTCGTCTGCAAACACACCACCCCGGACCGCGAGGTCATCGTGCTGCTGCCGCGGATCGAACCGCGCAGGCAGCGACACAGAGTGCTGCACAACCAACGGGTTCCGGTGATCGCCGCGGCGCTGCGCGCCCGCACCGACGCCATCGTCGCCACCATCGTGGTGCGCGTGGATTGACCCCGACGGTGCGTAAAGTGCCGCACATGGACGACGACGGCTCGCCCAGCACCGGTCGCCGGGAACACCCGGCGACCGGCCGACAGGCACCGTGGGAGCGCCCGTCCGCAGGC
>JABFVX010000495.1 GCA_013362555.1 Mycobacteriaceae bacterium | reverse complement strand
TCCAGGTCCGGGTCGCTGATCAGCAGGAGACCCGAATCCGCGGCGCGCGCTTCGGGGAGCGAGGCGGCGCCGTGCGAAGACGGGTGTGGTGCTTCGGATTCGGTCATGCCTCCAGCGTCGCCGACCGCTGCGCTGCCGAGCCCGGAGCGACCTGGGCGGACAGCGCGGCTGTGGATAACCCGTGAGTTGTGGATAGCAGCCGCGATAACTGCGAGCTTGCTGAGAAATGAGGACGACCCCAGCCAGGGGGGGAGGAGGCTGGGGCCGTCGGGTTCAGCCCCGGGGGGTCGGGCTGAACACAACCTGGACCAAGTCCAGGTACAAGGGATACTACACCTAGTCGAGGGTGATTTGGCAAATTCGTCCGCGGGCGTGTTCGGCGGTTGCGAGTGGCCCAGTTGCGGCAACTGTTCTCCTATTCTGGAGGCGTGATGGCGGATGTGTCGGGTTCCAGTGGCGGCGGTCAAAACCAGGGCCGCATCGCGGCGTTCTTCGACTTGGACAAAACGGTCATAGCCAAGCCGAGCACTCTCGCGTTCAGCAGGCCGTTTTACCAAGGCGGGCTGCTGAATCGGCGGGCCGTGCTCGAGGGGAGCTACGCGCAGTTCCTGATGCTGGTCTCCGGGGCCGACCACGACCAGATCGAGCGGATGCGCAAGTACTTGGCGGCCATGTGCACCGGGTGGGACGTCGCGCAAGTGCGCGCGATCGTTGCGGAGACGCTGCACGAGGTGGTGGATCCGCTGGTCTACGCCGAGGCGGCGGACTTGATCGCCGACCACAAAATCCGCGGTCACGACGTCGTCATCGTGTCCGCGTCCGGCGAGGAGGTGGTCGCGCCGATCGCGGTGGCCATCGGCGCCGATCACACCGCCGCCACCCGAATGGACATCGAGGACGGCAAGTACACCGGCGAGATCGACTTCTACTGCTACAGCGAGAACAAGGTGGTGGCCATCGAGAAGTTGGCCGCGCGCGAGGGATACGACTTGTCGCGGTGCTTTGCCTATTCCGACTCGATCACCGACCTGCCCATGCTGAAGGCGGTGGGACATCCGACGGCGGTCAATCCGGACCGCGGGCTGCGCAGGGAAGCGGCGGCGCGGGGCTGGCCCATTCTCACGTTCTCCAACCCGGTCTCGCTGTGGTCGCGGCTGCCGTCGCCGTCTTCGACGACAGTGGCGACCACCGCCGCGCTGAGCGCGGCGGCACTGGCCGCCGGCATTGTCACCTATCGTCTGCTTCGTCGTGGAAAAGCAGTCTGACCAGCTGAAAAACTTTCTATTTCGGCAAGTCTTGATCTGCGCGTGATGGCGGAGTACAAATGAGGTTACGGAAGTTCGGAAGGCCAAGACTGGTCCGGAAGAGAAGGATTTGTCTCCCGACCGAGGCTTCCCAGCACGGACACCAGGCACCCACGCGGAGCACGCCGCGACAAGGGCAGAAGCGTTGTGGGCCTGCGAAATCCGGCAGCGTTGGCGCGGTAACCGCACTAGTTGCGTGGACGAACCGACGAAACCGGGTCAATCGCCGAGGCCGAAAATACACAACCCACCTAGCACGCTTGGTAACCTGGTAGTCCGTGCTTAGCGGGCGGCGACCGCCGAAATCTTCGGCAGCGCCGCCCGTTTGGTTTCTCCAGAACTCTCCTGGCTAGCCGGAGGCGGCGTCGGCAATCGAGGCGGCTTCGCGTGCGCCGTCTTCGAATGCGGTGCAGCATTGGATGATCCATTCCGTCATGCCCGCTTCGGTGCCGGTGGCGAATCCCGCGGCGGCGGCCCGGTATTCGTCCGGACGGCGCAGCCACCACACCTCCGGGACGCCCAGGCTGTGCGGGTCCAGGCCGGTGGCGACGGAAACCAGCCGTGCCGCCGCGCGGGCGACGACGCCGTTGCCCGCCTCGAACGGCTGCAGCGTCAACAGCTCGCCGTGCACTACGGCGGCGCGGATCGGAGCGGGCGCGGTGGACTCGCTCATCGACTGCGCGAGCGTGCTCAGCCGCGGTGCGACGTCAGGTTCGGCGCGCGGGCGGCCGAGTGCGTCGGGGTCGGTGAGATCTGCCGCGGCCAGCAGGTGCAGCCGCCTTCCAGCGCCGCGGAGGAACGGGCCGCCCGGACCGCGGCCTCGGCCGCGGTCACCGGCCAGCCGCGCAGGTTGGCGCGGTGGCGGTGCACCTTGGCGAGCGCGTCTCTGGCACTGTCGGCCGCGGCGCGGACCCCGGGCAGGTCGACGAGCGGAGCAAGCGGATCGGTCACGTCCTCGAGGTTACCGGCTGGTCACTCGCCCGGATCACCCGTGCCCGGACGGCCCCGCCGCCCCGCGGACCGCAATTACTCTCCAGAATGACCCGTGACGTGCAGCCAACGCACGTCACGGGTCATTCTGGAGAGTTGCTTTAGACGCGGTCCAGGGGCGGTTTGGGGATGGCGTCCAGGAGGGTGCGCGTATAAGGGTCGGAGGGGTTGTCGAAAACCGCGGTGGTGGAGGCGGATTCGACGATTCGGCCCGCGCTCATGACCAGCACGTTGTCGGCGATCTGGCGGACGACGGCGAGGTCGTGGGTGATGAACAGATAGGTCAGGCCCAATTCGGCCTGCAGCGTGTTCAGCAGCTCCAGGATCTGGGCCTGCACCAGCACGTCCAGCGCGGACACCGCTTCGTCGCAGACGACGACCTCCGGGTTCAGCGCCAATGCGCGGGCGATGGCGACGCGCTGGCGCTGGCCGCCGGACAGCTCGCTCGGGTATCGGCGCAGCACGCTCGCGGGCAGCGCGACCTTGTCCAGCAGATCGCGCACAATGCGCTCGCGCTCGGCCCGGCTCCCGATCCGGTGCGTCCGCAGCGGCTCCTCGACGGCGCGATACACCGAGTACATGGGATCCAGTGAGCCGTAGGGATTCTGGAAAATAGGCTGAACGCGGCGACGGAAGCGGAATGCCTGTGCCCGGGACATGCGCGCCACCGACTGCCCCTCGAAGCCGACCTCCCCCGCGGTCGGCTCCAGCAGCCCGAGCACCATCTGCGCGACCGTGCTTTTGCCGGAGCCGGATTCGCCGACGACCGCGGTGGTCGTGCCGCGGCGCAGCGCGAACGACACGTTGTCCACGGCGGTGAACGTCTGCCTGCGCCACGGCGCCGTGCCGCGGATCGGGAACGTCTTCACCAGATTCGACGCCGTGAGCACGGTGTCGTCGCCGCTCGGCCGGCTTTCGCCGCCACGCGTGTCGCGCGCGGCGGCGACGGCCCGGCTGCGAATCTCGTTGCGGGCCACCGACGATGCGGTGCGCAGGCCCGCGAGCGAGGGCGCGGAGCGGACCAGCTTGCGGGTGTACTCGTGCCCGGGGTCGCGCAGAATCTCGGCCGCGGGGCCGGATTCCACCACGCGGCCGCGGTACATGACCGCCAGGTGCTCGGCGCGCTCGGCGGCCAGGCCCAGGTCGTGGGTGATGAGCAGCACCGCGGTGCCGAGCTCGGCGGTCAGTTCCGCCAGATGGTCGAGAATCTGGCGTTGCACGGTGACGTCGAGAGCAGAGGTGGGCTCGTCGGCGATGAGCAGTTTCGGCCTGCAGGACAGGCCCATGGCGATCAGCGCGCGCTGGCGCATTCCGCCGGAAAGCTCGTGCGGATACTGCTGGGCGCGGCGTGCGGGTTCCGGCATTCCCGCCTCGGCCAGCAGCTCGACGGCGCGCTGCTTGGCCGCCCGCCCGCGCGCGACGCCATTGGCGGTCAGTGTTTCGGCGATCTGGAAGCCGATGCGCCACACCGGGTTCAGGTTCGACATCGGGTCTTGTGGCACCAAGCCGATCCCGGCGCCGCGCACCGCGGTGAGCTGGTCCCGGGAGGCTCGGGCAAGGTCGGCTCCCGCGAACCGGATCTGCCCCGCGGTGACCTTGCCGGTGCCCGGAAGCAGGCCCGCGACGGCATGTGCCGTGGTGGATTTCCCCGAGCCGGATTCCCCCACCACGGCCACGGTCTGGCCGGGATGGACGGTGAGATCGACTCCGCGCACCGCAGGCACCGCGGCGCCGTCGGAGGTGAACGACACGTGCAGGTCCCGGATCTCCAGCAGCGGATCAGTCATCGCGGTCGGGCCTTCGGGTCGAGGGCGTCGCGGACTGCGTCGCCGAGCAGGATGAAGCTCAGCACCGTGATGGCCAACGCGCCCGCCGGGTAGAACAGCAGCGGCGATCCCGCGCGCAATTGCAGCCTGCCGGTGGCGATGTCGGCGCCCCACGACACTGTGCTGGTCGGCAGCCCCAGCCCCAGGAACGACAGCGTCGCCTCGGTGACGATGAAGACGCCGAGCGAGATCGTCGTGACGACGATGACCGGACTGACCGAGTTCGGCAGCACGTGGCGCACCAGGATCCGCAGCGGTGACACGCCAAGGGCTTTCGCCGCGGTGACGTACTCGCTGTGTTTGGCCTCCAGCACCGCGGCACGGGTGATGCGGGCGGCCTGCGGCCAGGTGAAGGCGGCCAGAATCAGGATCACCGTCCAGATGGAGCGCTGTTTCATCAACTGCAGCAGCACGATCGCGCCGAGCAGCAGCGGGATGGCGTAGACGATTTCGGACAGTCGCGAAATCACCGCGTCGACGACTCCGCCGAAGAACCCGGCCAGCGCACCGACGGTCGCGCCGATGACGACGAACAGCGCCGCGGCGCCGAGCCCGGTGAACACCGATGCCCGCGCGCCGTAGATGGTGCGCGCGTACACGTCGCAGCCTTGCAGATCGAAGCCGAACGGGTGGCCGCCGCGCGGCGAGTCCATGCTGAACGCGGTGGTGCAGTAGCGCGGGTTCTCCCAGGCGAACCATCCAGGGAAGGCCACGACCAGCAGAATCAGTGCGATCAGCGCCGCGGAGACGAGGAACAGAGGGTTGCGCCGCAACCGCTGCCACGCCTCGGCCCACAGGCTGCGCGGCGCGCCGCGGTCGATCACGCGGTCGGTCTCGAGCACCTCCACCTCGTCCGGCGGGGCGACGTAGCGGTCCTGGCCGCGGGGAGAGTCAGGCATAGCGGATCCTGGGGTCGAGGGCGGCGTAGAGCAGGTCCACGATGAGGTTCGACAGCAGGAACACGATGATCAGGACGGTGACGAACGAGACCACCGTCGGCGCCTCGCCGCGGACCACCGCTTGGTAGAGCGTGCCGCCGACGCCGGGGATGTTGAAGATGCCTTCGGTGACGATCGCGCCGCCCATCAGCGCGCCGAGGTCGGCTCCGAGGAAGGTCACCACCGGGATCAGCGAGTTGCGCAGGATGTGCACTGTGACGACGCGCCCGCGGGACAGGCCTTTCGCGGTGGCGGTGCGCACGTGGTCGGCGCTTGCGTTCTCCGCCACCGAGTTCCGAGTCAGCCGGAGCACGTAGGCGAACGACAGCGAGCCGAGCACCAGGGCGGGCAGGATGAGGTTGGCGATGCCGGTGCGGCCGCCGACGGTGACCGGGGCCAGGCCCCACTTGACGCCGACGACGAACTGGGCGAGGAAGCCGAGCACGAACACCGGCACCGCGATGACGACCAGGCTCGCCACCAGCATGGTGGAGTCGAACCACCGGCCGCGGCGCAGCCCGGCGAGCACGCCGAAGCCGACCCCGGCCAGGGCCTCGAAGGCCACGGCGAGCACGGCCAGCTTCATGGTGATCGGAAAGGCCCGCGCCATCACGTCTTTCACCGGGCGCCCGGAGAACGACATGCCGAAATCCCAGGTGAAGATGCCCTTCAAGTAGTAGAGGTACTGCACGAAGAACGGCCGGTCGAGGTGGTAGCGCGCGTTCAATTCCGCCTCCAGGGCGGGGGTGAGCGTGCGCTGGCCCGCGAGCGCCTGCACCGTGCCCCCGGACACCTGGTGGATCATGAAGTAGATGAGCAGCGTGGCTCCGAGGAACACCGGAATCATCTGCAGCAGACGCCGAATCACGTACCACGTCATGATGCCTCCGGCTTTTCGACGCTCTCGTAGTCGGGCAGGCCCTGCCAGCCGATCACGACGTTGCGGACCTTGGTGGAGCGCCCCGCGGAGTTGATGTAGTCGAACATCGGGATGGTGGGCAGCTCGCCCAGCAGCACGGTCTGCGCCTGGGCCACCAGCTTCCAGGAGGTGGGCTCGTCGGGCGCGGCCTCGGCGGCCGCGAGCAGGCGGTCGAACTCCGGGTTGGCGTACAGGACGTCGTTGGTGGCGGAACCGGTGACGAAGTTCGGCTCCAGGAATTCCAGCATGGTCGGGTAGTCGCCCTGCCAGCCGTAGCGGAAGGCCATCCCGATCGTGCGGTGCACCACCGCGTCTCGGATCTGCTTGAACGTCGGGTACGGCGCGCCGAGCGCGTCGATGCCGAGGGTGTTGCGGATGCTGTTGGTGGCGGCGTCGATCCAGGCCTGGTGCCCGCCGTCGGAGTTGTAGGCAATGCGGAACTGTCCGCTCCACGGGGCGATGGCGTCGGCCTGGGCCCAGAGGCGCTTCGCTTCGGCCCGGTTGTAGCGGAGCACCTCGGCGCCGGGCAGGTCGCCGTTGTAGCCCGGGAGCGCGCTGGAGGTGAAATCGCGTGCGGGCACCCGGGTGCCGCGGAAGATCGCCTTGGCGATGCCGGCCCGGTCGATGGCCAGCGAGATCGCCTTGCGGCGCAGTATGCCCTCCTGGCCGCCGAAATGCGGGACCGAGGGCTGGATTCCGAGCCACTGGTTCTGCGCGGTCGGCCCTTCGATGGCCCGGTCGCCGAGGTCGCGCCGGTAAATGGTGAGCGCGCTGTCCGGGATGGTGTCGAGCACGTCGAGGTTGTCGGCCTGCAGATCGTCATAGGCGGTGTCGAAGGACTGGTAGAAGATGAACGACAGCTTGCGGTTGCGGGCGGGCCGCCCGCCGCGGTAGCTGTCATTGCGCACCAGGTCCAGGCGGACGTCGTGCTGCCACGCGTCCGGCCCCGCGAACTTGTACGGCCCGTTGCCGACGGGGCGTCTGCCGAAAGCCTGCATGTCCCGGAACGCGGCCGCAGGCAGCGGGTAGAACGGGGAGAACGCCAGTCGGGCCTTGAAATCGATGGTCGGCGCCTTCAGGTCGACGGTGAAGGTGCGCTCGTCCACCACCTTCAGCCCGGACATCGTCTGGGCTGACGGCGGCTTCGACTGCACCTCGTCGAATCCCGCGATGGGCGCGAACACCCAGCTGCTGAGCTGGGCGTGGGTGACCAGCGCGCCGTAGTTCCAGGCGTCGACGAACGAGCTCGCGGTGACCGGGCTGCCGTCGGTGAAAGTCCAGCCGGGCCGGAGGCGGATCCGGTAATGCTGCTGGTCGGCGGTCTCGATGGACTCGGCCACCTCGTCGTAGGCCCGGCCCTTGGCGTCGAGCCTGCGCAGCCCGGCGAAGAGGCGGTCGACGATCCGGCCGCCGTAGTTCTCGATGGTGTTGTCGGGCAGCAGCGGGTTCTCGGCTCCCCGCCGTTGGCGGTGACCACGTCCGGATCGAGCGGGCTCGTCGAGCATCCCGCCACGCTCAGCCCGCATACCAGTGTCACCGCAGCCACCGCCGCGACTGCCTTACTCCGCACGCACCCTCCCGACGGTATTCCTCCGCCCAGAGTAGAGGCAGCGCCCGCGCCCGGGCGCGCACTCCGGCCGCGCCATGGCCCAATTGCAATCCGCCCAGCGCGGGATTCAGGTGCGCCCGCCGCGATCGGGAAGCATGCGGTCGGGCTGCGTTACCCTCGGCACGGGCCCGTGGCCACGCGCGGGTGAGTGCGAGGAGTGTGGGAGACGATGACCGACATCCAGACCAGTTACCCGCCGAGCGCGGAGTTCGCCGCGGTCGCCAACGGCGACGCCGCCCTGTACGCCCGGGCCGCGGCCGACCGCGAGGCGTTCTGGGCCGAGCAGGCGAACCGGCTGCACTGGCACGAGCCGTGGACGCAGGTGCTGGACTGGTCGGGTGCGCCGGTGGCGAAATGGTTCGTCGACGGCAAGCTCAACGTGGCGTACAACTGCGTGGACCGCCACGTCCTCGCCGGACACGGGGACCAGGTCGCCATCCACTGGGAGGGCGAGCCCGGGGACTCGCGTGACATCACCTACGCCGAGCTGCTCGCCGAGGTGTCGCGGGCCGCCAACCACCTCGCGGCGCTCGGGCTGCACGCTGGGGACCGGGTCGCCATCTACATGCCGATGGTGCCGGAGGCGATCGTGTCGATGCTGGCGTGCGCGCGCCTCGGCCTCACCCACTCGGTGGTGTTCGCGGCGTTCTCGGCGTCGGCGCTGCGCTCCCGCATCGACGACGCGCAGGCGCGGCTGGTGATCACCACCGACGGGCAGTGGCGGCGCGGCCAGGCGGTCTCGCTCAAGGCCGCGGTGGACGAGGCGCTGGCCGACGGCCAGGCCTCCACGGTGGAACACGTGCTGGTGGTGCGGCGGACCGGAATCGAAACACCGTGGACCGACGGCCGCGACCAGTGGTGGCACGAGACGGTCGCGCACGCTTCGGCCGAGCACGTCGCGGACGCGTTCGACGCCGAACACCCGCTGTACATCCTCTACACGTCCGGCACCACGGGAAAGCCCAAGGGCATCGTGCACACCACCGGCGGCTACCTGACCCAGGCGGCGTACACCCACCACTACGTCTTCGACCACAAGCCCGGGCAGGATGTGTACTGGTGCACCGCCGACATCGGCTGGGTCACCGGGCACAGCTACATCGTGTATGGGCCGCTGGCCAATCGCGCCACCGAGGTGGTCTACGAGGGCACCCCGAACTTTCCCGACGAGCACCGGCACTGGAACATCGTCGAAAAGTACGGCGTCACGGTCTATTACACCGCGCCGACGCTGGTGCGGACCTTCATGAAGTGGGGCCGCGAGATTCCGGACGCGCACGACCTGTCGTCGATCCGGCTGCTCGGCTCGGTCGGCGAGCCGATCAACCCGGAGGCCTGGCGCTGGTACCGCGAGGTCATCGGCGCAGGCGCCGCGCCGATCGTGGACACCTGGTGGCAGACCGAGACCGGCGCGATCATGATGAGCCCGCTGCCCGGCGTCACCGCGGCCAAGCCCGGCGCCGCCATGAAGCCGCTGCCGGGCATCACGGCGAAGGTCGTCGACGACAAGGGCGTTTCGGTGGACCCCGGTGAGACCGAAGCCAACGGCTATCTCGTGCTGGACCAGCCGTGGCCGTCGATGCTGCGCGGGATCTGGGGCGACCCGGAGCGGTTCCGTGAGACGTACTGGGCGATGTTCGCCGACCGCGGCTGGTATTTCGCGGGTGACGGCGCGAAGGTCGATGCGGACGGCGACACCTGGGTGCTGGGTCGGGTGGACGACGTGATGAACGTGTCCGGGCACCGGATCTCCACCGCGGAGGTCGAGCACGCGCTGGTCGGGCACGCGGGCGTCGCCGAGGCGGCGGTGGTCGGGGTCTCCGACGAGACCACCGGGCAGGCGATCGCGGCATTTGTCATCCTGCAGTCCGGGGTGGACTACCCGAGCGAACAGATCGTCGCGGAATTGAAGGCCACGGTGTCGCAGGAGATCAGCCCGATCGCCAAGCCGCGCGACATCACCGTCGTGCCGGAACTCCCGAAGACGCGCAGCGGCAAGATCATGCGCAGGCTCCTGCGCGACATCGCCGAAGGCCGCACCCTGGGCGACACCTCCACCCTCGTCGACCCCAAGGTCTTCGACGCCCTCCGCCCCTGATCCACAGCCGCACCGTTTCTTGCCGAACGCACCGAAATTATCGCGCGAATACCAGTGCGTTTGGCTGGAAAGGGTGCGGCTGACGGGCCGGTTACGATCTCGGGGTGGGACAATCTTCATCTCGGGGCGACCTGTGGCTGCGGCGGCTCAAGTCTGACGACGACCCGGCCGCCGTGCGGGTGGTCTGCTTCCATCACGCGGGCGGCTCGGCGAGCTCGTTCCTGCCGCTGTCGCGTGCGTTCGGCGCCGGGGTGGAGGTGTGGGCCAGCCAGTTGCCCGGTCACGCCGAACGTCGCCGGGAACCACTGCTGACCAGCGTCGACGAGGTGGCCGACGGGGTGCTGCCTTCGGTGTTGGCGCAGGCCGACCGGCCGGTGGCGCTGTTCGGTCACAGCTTCGGCGCGGTGGTCGCGTTCGAACTGGCGCGCCGGATGGCGGCGGAGGGCGTGAAGCCCCGGCACGTGTTCGTGTCCGGTCGGCGCGCGCCTTCGCGGCCGCGCATCGAGAACGTGCACCTGCGCAGTGACGCCGAAATCAAGACCGAACTGCGCCTGCTCGGCGGCCCTGGGGTGGAGTTGCTCGACGATCCCGAGGTGGCCGCGGCGTTCCTGCCCGCGATCCGCGGCGACTACCAGGCTGTGGAGACCTGGCAACCGGCCCCCGGGCTCCGGGTGGACTGCCCGCTCACCGCGATGGTGGGCGACCGAGACCCGCGGGCCTCAGTCGACGAGGCGCGGGCGTGGCGGGTGCACACCACCGGCGCGTTCGCCCTCGAGATCTTCGACGGCGGCCATTTCTACCTGGCCGACCACCACGCCGACATCGCGGCAACGGTCACCGAAACCCTCGGGCTGGGCTGAGGTTTACACCCGAAGCGCGCGTTCACACCCGCAGCTTCGGGTGTGAACGCGCGCTGCGGGTGTAAACCTCAGCCGAGGAAGTCGATCAGGTGGGCCGAGACGGTGTCGGGGGCCTCTTGGTGGGCGTAGTGGGCGGCGGCGGGGACGGGGACTATGTCGAGTCGGGGGGGCGCGGGGGCGGCCCGGCGGAGCGTGGCTTCGTGGATGTAGCGGTCCTCGGCGCCGAACAGTTGCAGTGCGGGCACGGTGAGCGGGCGGCGCATCGCGGCTTGGAAGCGTCTGCCGTCCGGACGCCACTGGCTGCGGAACGCCCAGCGCTGGTATTCCAGTGCGCAGTGCGCCGCGCCGGGGATCTGGATGGCCTCCCGCATTCGGTGTGCGGTGTCGGTGAACTCCGTGGTGCGGGTCCAGGAGACCGCCGCGCGGCGGCGCAGCAGAGCCTCGACCGCGAAGCCGTCGTCGCGGGTCAGGAACTGCTCGGCGTAGCGCGGCACCTGCCAGCGCAGGAAATCCGGCAGCAGAGCGCGGCGCTGGGCCGAGTCGCCGAGGACGGCCTGCTTGAGCGCGACCGGGTGCGGCGAGCTCACCACGGCGATGGAACGGACCACCCGCGGTTGCAGCACCCCCGTCGCCCAGCAGACCAGGCCGCCGTCGGCGTGTCCGACCAGTGTCGCGTCGGCGTGTCCGAGCGCCCGGATCAGGCCGGTGACATCGCCCGCGAGGGTCCAGCCGTCGTACCCGCGCGGGGGCTTGTCGCTGTCGCCGTAGCCGCGCAGGTCGACCGCGACGGCGCGGTATCCGGCCGCGGCCAGGGCGGGCAACTGGTGCCGCCAGGTCCACCAGAAATCGGCGAACCCGTGCAGCAGCACCACCAGCGGCGCGTGCACGTCGGCGTCGAGCACCTCCACGACGTGAAAGCGGATGCCGTTGGCGTGCACGTCGTGGTGCGTCCACGGGCCGTCGAACCGGACCGTCGACGGATCCGGCGGGGCGGCGGCAGGCCGCCGGTGAGTGGTCACGTCAGGCGCGGCTCGGTGTCGCCGTGGTGGGTCGGCAGAACCTCGGAGACCTTCTTGAGCGAGCTGATGGTCTTGCTGGGAGCGCGGATCTTCATCACGCGCCACACGCCGATCCCGGCGGACAGCCCGGCTGTCACCAGCATCAGCACGAACACCAGCAGCGAGGCGACCCAGCGCGGCATCCACAGTGTGAACAGGTCGGCCAGGAAGAAGAAAAAGAAGAAGGAGCTGAACAGCAGCACCACCAGCGCGACGATGAAGAACACGCTGCCGATGAGCGCCTTCTTCGCCTCGGCGACGACCTCGGTCTTCGCCAGCTCCACCTCGGCCCGCACCAGGGTCGACATGTGAACCGTCGCGTCGCGCACCAGGCTGCCGACAGTCGCGTCCCCGGGCGGGTGCGCGTCGGTCAGCGGGATCGACGTGATGGTCGTCGGGGCGCCCGCCGCGCCGTTCGGCCTGCCCGTCCCCTGGGCGTTGGTAGAGCTCACTCTTTGACCCCTCATGTTGGATCCTGGGCTGCACGGGCCTGCACACCCGCGCCGCAACAGTAACGTGCGCGCCCGGTTCCCCGTGATCTTAGCGTCGGGAGCCGTCGGCCCGAGGAGGCGGCGCGAGTCTCCATCCGCCAGAACGACCCGCGAAGTGCGTCAGACGCACCGAACGGGTCGTTCCGGAGGGTGGTTACGGAAGCATTTGGAGCGGGGAGGAGACGTTGGAGACGAGCCACTTGCCGTCCACGTGCTTGGCCGTGGCGACCATCGACATGTCGGCCTGCTGGGGCTGGCCCTTGGTGGCGATGCTGCTGCCGAGCTGGCCGATGGACAGGACCACCTGCACCTCGTCCTGACTGCCGGACTTCACGCCGCACTCGATCTTGCCCGGGGAGGACTTGACCTGACCCTCGACCAGGCTCTGCTTGAGCGCTTTGCTCTGGCCCTCGAACAGCGACTTGAACTCGCCGGTGGCGCCGTCGAGCACGTTCTTGAAGAACGGGTCGAGGTTGTTGTAGTCGTAGGTGACGAGCGTCTTGGCGAACTCGCACACCTGGCCGCGAGCTTCTTCCTTGGCGTCGGTCGTCTCTTTCAGGTCGTGGTACTTCATGTAATAGAAGATCCCGCCGACCAGCGCGGCGATCAGGAGCACCGCGCTCGCCGCGGCCGCGATGGGGAGCAGCGGGAGGTTGCGGCCGCCCGCCGCGGGGGCGTCTGTCGGTTCCTGCGCGGGCCGCGGCGGCCACTCTTTGGCGACCGCGGGCGCGGCGTCCTTCGGCTCCTGGGCAGGCTCGGCATCCACGGCGGCCGCCTCGGCCGCTTCCGGCGCCACCGTCTCGGCCGCAGGCGTTTCGGCTTCGGTCGGCTCGACAGCGGCGGGCTCGGTCTCGGCCGGCGTCGGCTCGGCTTTCACTGCCGGCTTCTCAGCTGCCGGCTTCTTCGCCGTCGACTCCTCAGCCGTGGACTTCTTCGCTGCCGGCTCCTCAGCCGTCGACTCCTCAGCCGTCGACTCCGCCTCCGACGAAGTGGGCTCCGCGGTAGAGCTCTCGGCTTCCGGGACGGCGTCCGCCTTCGCGGTCTCGTCCTGGGAAGCCTTGTCGGTCTTGTCGTCTGCCATGAGTCGTAGTCTCTGACTTTCCCGGCGCCATGCCGAATCGTGAGCGTTCCCGTGGCCCGTCAGCGAGTATGCCCGCACACCCTACGCCACAGCTGTATTTGCGTACTTCGGTCTGTCCGTCACCAGGTGTCGGGGTCGGGCAGCGGCCTGGACAGCTGGTTCGGGTCCACGCCCGGAGGCCGCTGCGCTCCGTTGTCCGGCACGGCGGGCCGCGGCGCATTGGCGGATCCGCGGACCTGAATGTTCGGGTTGTTGGTCGGGCAGTAGTTGTACAGCCGCACTCGGCCTTCGTTCACGATGAGGTTCGGCGGCGCCGGAATCACGCCGGGGTACTCGCACGTCGGCCGCGGATAGAGGTCGACGAGGGCGTGGAACGCGCCGTCGTGCGTAGGGACGCCCAGCGCCCGCGTGCCGATCCGGATGGCCGGGAACAGCTCGGACATCGCGTTGGAACGCATCTGCGCCGCCCGGGTGATCGCCACGAAATCCTGCGCCACTCGGGTGAGCGGGTCGGCGGTCTGGCCGAGCACGGTCGTGAACGCGCCCATTTCGCTCGGCCCGTTGTCGAGCAGCCTGCGCAGCTCGGCGTCCGCGGCGTCGGCCGCGTCGAAGATGACCTTCGAATTGCGCGCCAGCGTGCCGAGGTCCGGCTGTGCGTGCGTGGTGGTGCTCGCGATGGTGCGCAGGTTGTTCACCAGGTGCGTGGTCTGCGGCAGCAGGCCCTCCAGCCCGGTCGAGGCGATCGACAGCCCGGTGACTACTTGGCGCAGCTGGTCCGGCCCGCCGGCCAGCGCCTTGTCCAGCTCGTCGACGATGACGCCCATGCGCTTCGGGTCGATCTGTGCGATCAGGGAGTTGTTGTCGGTCAACACCTTCGACACCGGCGTCGGGGTCTGCACGCCGTTGCTGACGACCGAGCCGCCTGTCAGGTACGGGCCGCTGTCGGTGCGCGGCCGGAAGTCGATGTACTGCTCGCCCGCGGCCGACAGCGGCCGCACCGCGACCGCGGTGTTCTGCGGGATCTTGTACTTCGAGTCGATCTCGGCGCTGGCGGCCACACCCTTGCCGGTCAGTGTGATAGCGGTGATCCGGCCCACCCGGTAGCCGCGCAGCGTGACGTCGTTGGTGGGCTGCAGGCCGCCGGACCGGTCCATCTGCACGGTGACCGTGTACGTCGACCGGGCCGGGTTGATCCGCATCACGTCGAGCAACAGGTAGGCACCGCCCGCGAGCGCCATCAGCACCAGCCCGATGCTGGACAGCGCCGTCGTGTGCCGCCGCAGCCACTGCGCCGTGCCGATCATCGCTGCCCTCCCGGAATCGGTCCCGGAATCAAGCCGGGGATCACCGGCGCCTGACCCGCGCCGGGTGCGGGGGCGTGCCCGGGCGGCGGGGCCGGCGCGGGCGCTTGACCG
>JABFVX010000404.1 GCA_013362555.1 Mycobacteriaceae bacterium | reverse complement strand
CGTTCGCCCGCGACCCGCGGGTGGCGCTCGTGGTGGATCTGGAGGAGCCGCCCTACGGGTTCGTCCAGGTGCAGGGGACCGTCACGCTGTCGCAGGACCTGGACGAGCTGGTGCGCACCGCGACCGACATCGGGCGCCGGTACATGGGTCCGGACCGCGCCGAGGAGTTCGGCAAGCGCAACGGCGTGCCGGGCGAACTGGTCGTGCGCCTCCAGGTCGCCAAGGTGCTCACCCAGTTCAACGCCACTGAATAACCCTCCTGAATGACCCATGAGTTGCGCCAGGCGCAACTCATGGGTCATTCAGGAGGGTTCTGGAGGTTCTGTAGTCTCCGGGCGTGACGACGGTGCACTTCATCGGGGCCGGGCCGGGGGCGGCGGATCTGCTCACCGTGCGAGCGGTGGAGCTGCTGCGGGCGGCCGAGGTGTGTCTGTACGCGGGGACCTACCTCGACAGTGCGGTGTTCGGTCACTGTCCGGCGGGGGCAGAGTTGGTGGACACCGCGGGGCTGGATCTGGATCAGATCACCGAACTGCTGGTGGGCGCGTCGCGGGCCGGGCGGCGGACGGTGCGGCTGTGCTCGGGGGACCCTTCGCTGTACTCGGCGCTGACCGAGCAGACGCGGCGGCTCGACGCGCACGGGGTGCCGTGGGACGTGACGCCCGGGGTGCCCGCCTACGCCGCCGCGGCGGCCGCGCTCGGGGTGGAGCTGACAGTGCCGGAGCTGGTGCAGTCGGTGGTGCTCACCCGCACCCAGGCCCGGTCGACGGCCATGCCCGCCGCCGAGCGGCTGGAGACCTTCGCGGGCACCCGGGCCACGCTGGTGCTGCATCTTGCGATCACCCGGATCGCAGAGCTGGCCGCGCGGCTGATCCCGGAGTACGGGGCGGACTGTCCGGCGGTCGTGGTCTACCGCGCCAGTCAGCCGGAGCAGTCGATTCTGCGCGGCACCCTCGCCGACATCGGCGACCAGGTCGCCGCGGCCGGGCTGCGCCAGGCGGCGGTCATCCTGGTTGGTACAGCGCTCGGGGCCTTTACTTGCGGGGAGTCCCACCTCTACGATCCAATTCGCGACCGATCGGTGTGTACTGATCGGTAGCTTGGCTGTCCGCGCGGGGGAGACGCTGTAACGGAGACCCCCGGCGCGCCGGATAGTCTTAGGTCGGATTAGTTGGGATTTGTCGGGGAATCCCGGGGCTATTCGTGCTGCCCTGGGTGCTCCCAGGATTGAGGTTTCGGTTTTGGATCCGCTTGGTTTCGGCGCGCGCAGCAACATCGCTGGTCACGGCACCGATGAGCCCGCGGACGACCGGTTCCCGCTGTCTGCCGCACAGCTGGGCATGTGGTTCGCCCAGCAGCTGGATCCCGCGGTCCCGATTTCCATCGCGCATTACCTCGACGTGCCCGGCCACCTCGACCTCGACGTGCTCGAACGGGCATGCCAGGAGGCGAGCCTCGAACTCGGCTCCGGCTATGTCCGGCTCGGCGTCGCGCCCGGCTCTGCGCAGCCCTACCAGGTGGTCGACCCCCGGCTCGATCTTCCGCTGACCTATGTCGACCTGCGGGACGAGCCCGATCCGGAAGCCGCCGCGCTGGCCTGGATGCGCGCCGACTACGGCCGCCCCCTCGACCTCGTCGTTGATCGGCTCGTGTGCAACGTGGCGCTGCACCTGGGCGCGGACCGCTGGTTCTGGTACCAGCGCGGCCACCACGTGGTGCTGGACGGCTACGGCGCGATAGTGCTGCTCGACCGGATAGTCGAACGCTATTCCGCGGCGGTGGAGGGGCGCGAACCTGCGCCGGTCAAGGCCGGTGACCTGCGCAAGCTCTACGAGGTCGAGGAGTCGTACCGCGACAGCGACCGCTTCCGCGCCGACCGCGAGCACTGGGCCCAGCGCGTCGCGGGCCTGGAGGAGGGCACCAGCCTCGCCGCCCGCAGCGCCCCGCCCGCAGCGGCCAACGGGCTCTCCCGGGCGGTGTTGGACGAGGCGCAGGACCGCGCGCTGCGCGGCGCGGTGGAGCGGCTCGGGTCGTCGGAGGCGGGGCTGCTCATCGCCGCCTTCGCGGGCTACCTCGCGCACGTCACGGACGCCGACGAGGTGATCCTGAGCCTGCCCGTCACCGGCCGGACCACCGCCGTGATGCGGCGGTCCGCGGGCATGACCTCCAACATCGTGCCGCTGCGGCTGCGGGTCGGCGCGGACACCACGGTCGCCGAGCTGGTCAAGTCGGTGCAGACCGAGGTGACCGGCGCGCTGCGACACCAGCGCTACCGGCACGAGGACATCCGCCGTGACGCGGTGTCGGACGCCGCGGGGGGCTACAGCAAGTCGTTCTTCGGCCCGTGGGTCAACGTGATGCTGTTCGGGACCGAGTTCGCGCTCGGGCCGAGCACCGGCGAATGGCACGTGCTGTCCACCGGCGGGATCGAGGATCTCAGCGTCAACCTCTACAAGTCGTCCGCGGGCGTCTTCCACGTGGACTTCGAGTCCAACCCGAATCTGTATTCGGCCGCCGAGGCCGACGGCCACCACGCGCGGTTCCTCGCCTTCTTTGCGCGGTTCCTGAACGCCGACACCGGCGTCGTGGTGCGGACGTTGCCGTTGCTGGGCGCGGCCGAGCGCGAGCGCATTCTCACCGAGTGGAACTCCACCCGGCACGACGTGCCGGAAACGACGCTCGACCAGCTGCTTCCGTGGGGGGCCGGGGCGCGCCGGCGCGAGGGCGTCGCGCTGGAGTTCGGCGCGGACGGCGGCGCGGTGCTGACCTACGCCGAGTTCACCGCGCGGGTGAACCGGCTGGCGCGTTGGCTCATCGGTACCGGGGTGGGGCCGGAATCACTCGTGGCGCTAGGTATGCGGCGCTCGCTCGACCTCGTGGTCGGGATGCACGCGGTGCTCGCCGCGGGCGCCGCGTTCGTGCCGATCGACCCGGACCACCCCGCTGAGCGAACCGGCTACATCCTCGACAGCGCGCGGCCTGCGTGCGTGCTCACCACCACCGCCGACGACCTGGATCTGGGCGACGAGCCCGCGCCCGCCCGGGTCGACGTCGACGCCCTCGCGCTCGACGACTTCTCGCCCGACCCGGTCACGAGCGCCGAGCGGCGCGGACCGCTGCGCGGGGACAACACCGCCTACGTCATCTACACCTCCGGCTCCACCGGCAGGCCCAAGGGCGTCGCGGTCAGCCACGCCGCCATCGTCAACCAGTTGCGCTGGATGCAGCACCAGTACCGGCTCGATGCCGGGGACGTGGTGTTGCAGAAGACAGCAACCACATTCGACGTGTCGCTGTGGGGGTACTTCATGCCCTTGGCGGCGGGCGCGCGGCTGGTGGTGGCGACCCCGGACGGCCACCGCGACCCGTTCTACGTCGCCGACCGGATCCAGCGGCACAGCGTGACGGTCACCGACTTCGTGCCGTCCATGCTCACCGTCTTCGCCGCGAATGCCGTTGCGGCACAGTGCGCGACGTTGAAGCACGTCTTCGTCATCGGTGAGGCGCTGCCGCCCGAGACGGCGGCCGGATTCCGCGCCGTCGCGCCGCAGGCGGGCCTGCACAACCTGTACGGCCCGACCGAGGCCGCGGTCAGCGTCACCCACTGGACGGTCACCGAGGCGGACGCCGAGACCACCCCGATCGGCGTCGGCGAGTGGAATGTCGGTGTCTACGTCCTGGATTCGCGGCTGCGCCCGGTTCCCGCGGGCGCGCCGGGCGAGCTGTACCTGGCGGGGCGCCAGCTGGCCCGCGGCTACCTGGGCCGGGTGGATCTGACCGCGGACCGCTTCGTCGCCAATCCCTTCGAGTCGCGAGGCGCCGGCGGGCGGATGTACCGCACCGGGGACTTGGTGCGGTGGCGCGCCGACGGGGTGTTGGAGTACATCGGGCGCACCGACTTCCAGGTGAAGTTCCGCGGCCAGCGGGTCGAGCTCGGCGAGATCGAGACCGCGCTGCTGGCGCATCCCGCGGTGAGCCAGGCCGCGGTGCTGGTGGTGGACACCGCAACCGGGCAGCAGCTGGTCGGCTATGTCGTGCCCGCCCCCGGCGCGCAGGCGGACCCGGTAGAGCTGACCCGCTTCGTCTCGGGCACCCTGCCGACCTACATGGTTCCCGCGGCGCTGGTGGCGCTGGCGGCGTTCCCCCTGAACACGAGCGGCAAGCTGGACCGCAAAGCCCTTCCGCGCCCGGAGTTCTCGGCCGACGCGGCGGGTTACCGCGCACCGGAGACGCCGCAGGAGGAGATCCTCGCGGGCATCTTCGCCGACGTGCTCGGCCGAGACCTGGTCGGCCTGGACGACGATTTCTTCGCGCTCGG
>JABFVX010000154.1 GCA_013362555.1 Mycobacteriaceae bacterium | reverse complement strand
GCGACACCAGCATTGGCGCCGTCCCGGTGCCCGACGGCGATGTGCCCGTGGCGGCGCAGCCCGCGACCGCGGGCACGCCCCGACCCACGGTGAGCGTCGCGCCGACACCGTGGCAAGGCTCGTGACGCCATGCGCGCGGCCGTGTCGTTCATGGCGGCGGCCACGCCGCGGCGTCGAGTGGCGTGGGTAGCGGCGCTGGTCGCCGCGCTGGTCGTGGTCCCGATGGTGCTCGGCATCACCGCCGTCGCGCGCGGCAGCGACGTGAGCGAGGCGTTCCCCGCCAACGGCCCGCTCGCGTGGATGAACATCCGCGATTCGACGGGGCTGGCCTTGTCGGACTATCTGTTCGCCACCAAGAGCGTCAGTATGTGGCGGCCGCTGGACACGCCCATCGTGTACGTGCTCGGCCTGGAGTTCACCGGATACATGATCCTGGTGACATTCGCGATCTGGCTCATCGGCTACGCCTTGAGCTTTCGCTGGCTCGACTTTCTCAGCAAGGCTCTCAACGGCATCGCCGACGGTCTGGTGCGCGAGCTCGCCACCACCGAGGTCCTGTTGACGGCGGCCGCCATCGGCGCGGTCTTCGTCGGCTGGTTCGTCGTGCGGGGCCTGCACGCCAAGGCGGCCGTGCAGATCGTGACCATGCTCGGGGTCGGGGTGCTCGGCCCGCTGTTCCTGGCTCAGCCGCTGGCGGACGTGCTGTCGTCGGACGGCCTGCTGGCGCAGGGGCGCAACGTCGGGATCGTGGTGGCCGCGGGTCTCAACGGGAACGCGAACCCGAACCCGGACACCCTGATCGACGCGCTGCGCGGTCACCTGGCGGACAACTTCGCGCGAAAACCCGTGCAGGTGTGGAACTTCGGTCACGTCGTGGACGACGCGAGCGGCTGCGGCGAGGCGTGGTCGGCCTCGGTGCGCACCGGCGACGCCAAGAAGGTGAAGAACGCGATGAAGTCGTGCGGCGACGGCACGGCCGCCGCCCGGGCGGGCGACGCGACGATGCCGCAGATCGGCATGGGTTTCGTGCTTGCCATCTGTGCCTACATCCTGCTGGCGTTCGGCGCATACCTGGCGTTCAAGGTGATCTACACGGCACTGGAGGCGATCTACCACTGTTTCATGGCCATCTTCGGGTTCGCGGCAGGCGGATTCGTCTACGGCCCCTCCCAGACCTTCCTGGTGCGCAACCTCGTCGACACCATCGTCGCGGCGTGCCGGATGGTGGCGTTCACGATCTTCCTCGGGCTGTACACGTTGCTGCTGGACAACGTTTTCCGCCAGGCGGAGGGTCAGCTGCTCGCGGTGTTCGTGATTGCCCCGATCCTGGAGATCGCCGCGATCATCCAGCTGCGGCGGCTCAACGCGAGCCTGGACCGCGGCACCGATTGGATGTCCAACCGCATGGGCCTGGCGTTGCAGGGTGCGGGCGCCGCGGGAGGCGGCGGGGGCGGCCGCGCGCTCGGCATGGGCGCCGAAGGCGCGACGCGCAGTTTGAATCTGGGCCTGCTGCCCACCCTGGCGGCGGCCAGCACGATCAGCGGCTCGCCGCTGACCGCGTGGCTGGCGGGCGGCGTCAGCGACGCGCTGCAACCCCAGGCCCGAAAGAAGAAGAAGATCACCGACAACAACGCCGTGATCTCCGACGAGCAGCTCGGCGTCTGGAAAGGCGGTCAATTCGGCGGCGGGCGCGGCATTTATCGGCGATCGTTCCTGACCCACGTGCAGCTTGCCGACGCCGCCCGCGAAGGACTGGCGGGAGTCGCCCGGAGCGGATTGCGGGTCAGAACCGGGCTGAACTCGTATATGGGCGCGGCCGCCGCCGCCCAGACGGCCATCCGCAAGGGCGGCGCCGACGTCAAAGATCTGCGCAGCGCCTTGGTCGGGGCGCACTTCACCGATGAGCCCGTCATGCGCAGCGTCATCGGCTCCATCTCGCTGGCAAAAGACAATTCGCAGGAATCCCTGCTGGCGAACAAGCACCTCGGCTTGACGATCGCGTCGATGAAGCGCGCGGAGGCCTCGGCGCTGAAAATCAGCGACGGCAACGGCGATGTCGTCGAAACCGCGGCGGACTTCGCGGTGCTCGGCACCATGGGGTACGCGTACCGGCAGCACCACGCGACGCCCATCACGCTGCCGGCCGCCCACGAGCAGATGGTCAACCGCTATCTCGCCAATCCGCGGGCCAACGGGCGAGCCTTCGTCGAGGAACTGCAGAATGTGGTGGACGGCAAGCGGATCTCGCTGATCCGGGGGGTGCGCCCGCAGGAGGCGCACCGGATTCTGGCCCGGATCAGGACCGATCACGCCTTTCGCACCGACGACGCGATTCACAAGCTCATGAATGACCCCGCCAATCCGCAGCACCTCCGCGACGTCCGCAAGGAGCTGTCGGACGCGGCGAACACCGAGCGGTGGATCGCGGGCGAGTCGGTCACCCCGTGGAGCTCGAACAGCCCGCCCGGAACCCACGCGTTCCCCGCGGACTACCGGCGCCGGATGGGGGCCGTGGCGCAAGAGCTGCGCACCCGTGGCCAGTAATCCAGGATGACCCGTGAAGTGCGTTGGACGCACGTCATGAGTCATTCCGGAGGTGTGTTCGGTTGGCTATTCCCTGGGTGGGGACAGCTCGGATACTCGCCGCAGGAGAGATAAGGAGTCCGTCATGGAACCCCTGCGGGTGAACCCCGAATCCCTTGGCAAGCTTGCCAGTTACCACGAGGGCGAGGCAGAGTACCTGGTCGCCTGGGACGCCAAGGACGACGGGCTGCCCGACGACGTGGTGGCGACGCACGGCTACATCGCCGCCGGGCTCGCACAGGAGCTGAGTCGGTACCTCGCCACCCGCAAGCAGGCCGTCACCGGACTGGCGGGCATGAACGTCGACACCGCGGACGCGTTGCGAGCCAACGCAGGCGACTACAGCACCGGCGACCAGGACATCGCGGGCGGGTTCCCGGACGCCGACCGAGCCTGAATCGCCATGGTGGACTTGAAACCCGACGAGCTGACGAACGCGGCAACCCGGCTCGGGCAGACTGCGGCCACAGTGCGCAACCCGCCCTCGGTCGCGGTGCAGGGGGCAGGCGCGGATTCGATCTCCACGTGGGCCGCGGCGACCTTCAACCGAGCGGGCGCGCAGATGGCCAACGCCCTCATCGGCGCGGGCAATGAGATGGACCGGGCCGGGGTGGCCATGTTGCAGGCGGTATACGACTACCTGACCGGCGACGTCGACATCGCGGGCCGATTCCCGGGAGCCGCGGCCGCCGAGCGGCCCTCCTCCCCGCCGAGCCCCGCCACCGAGACCGCGCTGCGCGACGTCCCCGCCGCTCCGGAAGCCGGCGACGGCAGCGACCTGACCGACCCGGAGCAGGCGGCGACACTGCTCAATTCGGGCGACAACGGAGCCAGCGCCCAAGATTTCGCCGACCAGTGGCAGCGGGCGTACGACACGCTGGCGGCCGACTTCGCCACGATGGAGAGCGTGAGCGGCCAGGTCCGGACCGCGTGGGCGCCCATCGGGTCGGGCGTGAGCACCAACCTGACCCAGTCCGCCTACTGGCTGCGCGACCGGACGCAGACGGTCGGTTCACTGGCCTCCGCGGCGCGCGGCTACGTCGACGCGCACAAGACGGCCGTGCGCGACCACCCGACCGCGCAGGAGGTCCGCACCGCCAAGGACGACGTGGTGAACACCCAGGGCGACGCGGTCGCCCACCAAGCCGCGGTCGACAAACTGGCGACCTTGACGACGACCTCGAGCACCGTGCTGCAGACTTACCGCGGCACAATGGAGTTGAACGCCGCCGCGAAGATGACGGAGCCGGCCGCCGCCCCGGATCTCGTCGCCGACAGCGCGACGCCGGGCGGCGCCGACACCTCGGGGCAGGACACGTCCGGGCAGAACGGATCCGATGCGGACACCGCGGACGCGGCCGACTCCGAGACGACCGCCGAAGACGGGACGGATCCCGCCACCGAGACCGCGGCCGACACCGAAACCGGCGCTGGAACAGACGATTCCGGTGTCACATCCGACAATGGTCTGGGCAGCCAACTGTCGTCCGCGCTGCAGAGCCTGCCGAACTCCTCGAGCCTGAGCTCGCCGTCCACCGCCGGAACGACCGACACCGGGGGCGGTTCCACCGGCGGTTCCGCAATGCCGGGCCTGTCCGGGCTGTCGCCGACCTTGGGCGCCGCGCAGAAGCAGGCGCTGGACGAGGCGGATCCGGACGCAGACGACGACAGCGTCGACCCCGACGAGGCGTTCCCGTTCGGCGGCGGCGACGCCGGGATCCCCGCGGGCGTGCCCGC
>JABFVX010000486.1 GCA_013362555.1 Mycobacteriaceae bacterium | reverse complement strand
TCCTTTGCCGGCACTCCGGGACTACCCAGTCAGAATAGAACGTGTTACACCGGTGCGTCGACACTACCTCCCCATCGACCGTTCGTCGGGGGTGGTGGCTATCACCGTGTCGTTCTCTGCGTCAGATGCTGCCTCGAACTATTCGGTCGGGTACCCTCTGCGAGGGACTTGGAACAGGTTCCGCCGAACGAACACCACCGGGAGCAGCGTCATGCCGCCGAAAGCGACCGCCAAAGCCGCCACCATCTCCGGGCTGCGCGGCGAGGAGACCGACTCCGCAGCACAGCGGGACCGTCGCAAACGGATTCTGGACGCGACACTAGCCCTGGCGTCGAAGGGCGGGTACGACGCGGTGCAGATGCGCGCGGTCGCGGAGAAGGCCGACGTCGCCCTCGGCACGCTGTACCGCTACTTCCCCTCCAAGATCCACCTGCTGGTTGCCGGGTTGGCCAGGGAGTTCCAGCGGTCGCACGAAAAGGTCGAGCGGACAGCGATTCCCGGCGACACTCCCAAGCAGCGGCTGATGTTCGTCCTCGGCCGCAACACCCTGATGATGCAGCGCGACCCACACCTGACCGAGGCCATGGTGCGCGCGTTCATGTTCGCCGACACCACCGCCGCGGCCGAGGTGCAGACCGTCGGCGAAACGATGGAGAAGATGTTCGCCAAGGCGATGGGAATCGAGACGCCCACAGAGCACGACCGGGCGATCTTTCACCTCATCGCCGACGTGTGGATGGCGAACCTGGTCGCGTGGGTGACCCGCCGCGCCTCCGCCGCCGACGTCCAGAACCGTCTCGAACTGTCGGTCGACCTGCTGCTGGTGTCCTGAGCCCGGAGCCGAAAAGTACTTCCGGAATGACCCATGAGGTGCGTTCAACGCACCTCATGGGTCATTCCGGACGTTCGTGGGCGGGAGTCACTGGGTCAGGATCTCGGCGCGGAGCATGGACTCCGGGACGCCGAGGCCCTCGACGAGGGTCAGCGCGTGCGGGCGCAGGGTGCTCACAAGCTCGTTGACGCCGCGGCGGACGGCCTTGGCGCGCTCGACGGACATGAAGCGGTGCATGATGAACCAGTCCCGATTCTCCTCGAGCACTGTGTAAACGTAGAGGTCGCAGAGGCGTTCGGCCAGATCGCGCGCCTCGGGGTCGGAAATGCCCTCCAGCCCTTCGATGTACGCTTCGAGCACGATCCGGTCGATGTGGGCCGCCCCCGCCTCCAGGATGTGGTCCTGCGCGTTGTTGAACGCCTCGAACGGCCCGGTTTCCTCGGCGCGGGCCCGGAGCCGGTGGGCCGCGGTGCGCACGAGGTAGTCCTCGCGGTCGGCGAGCAGCTTCAGCTGCGTCTCCCGCCGGGACAGGTCGCCCTCCTCGACCGTCTCGCCGCCGCGGTCGCGCAGCGTCTGGATCAGCTGCCGCACCCCGGAGCGCTCGCGCACCACGTCGGAGGCCAGCGTGGCGGCGAACCGCACCCAGCCCAGCGCATCCAGCTCGCGCACCTCCTCGGCGTAGCCGGTGAGCAGTTCCTTCGCGACCAACTGCATGAGCACCACGTTGTCGCCCTCGAACGTGGTGAAGACGTCGGTGTCGGCCTTCAGGGTCACCAGGCGGTTCTCGGTGAGATAGCCTGCGCCGCCGCAGGCTTCGCGACACTCCTGGATGGCGCGGGTGGCGTGCCGGGTCTGCGCGGCTTTCAGTCCGGCTGCACGCTTCTCCAGCGCCCGCTGCTCCGCCGGGTCCGAGGCGTGCCC
The DNA here is from genome assembly GCA_013362555.1 of Mycobacteriaceae bacterium. Taxonomy (GTDB): domain Bacteria; phylum Actinomycetota; class Actinomycetes; order Mycobacteriales; family Mycobacteriaceae; genus JABFVX01. Next base: position 2,540 of record JABFVX010000486.1, on the reverse strand, counting down.
GGACTGTATCTTGTGCATCCGGCCGACCAGGTCGTTCTGCGCGAACGCCAAGGCGTACGAGCGGGCCACCAGCGGCAGCAGCCTGCGCTGGTGCATCCGGTAGTCCAGCAGCAGCGTCTCCTCCCCGGTGTCCGGATTGACGAACTGAGTGCGCCGCAACGCATATCGGGCGGCGATGCTCAGGGCTGCCCGAGCGGCCGCGGCGGCCGCTCCCCCCACGCTCACCCGGCCGCGCACCAGCGTGCCCAGCGTGGTGAAGAACCGGCGGCTGGGATTGTCGATGTCGGAGCTGTACGTGCCGTCGGGCGCCACGTCGGCGTAGCGGTTGAGGAGGTTCTCGCGCGGAATGCGGACGTGGTCGAACATGATGCGGCCGTTGTCGACTCCCGGCAGGCCGCCCTTGAGCCCGCAGTCCGAAGTCGTCACGCCGGGCAGGTCCGCGCCCGCGGCGTCCCGGATCGGCACCAGGAAACAATGCACCCCCTGGGATTCTCCGCCGACGACGAGCTGCGCGAACACCGCTGCCATTCGGGCGTGTTCGGCAGCGCCGCCGATATAGTCCTTGCGCGCCGACGGCGTCGGGCTGTGGACGACGAATTCCTGTGTGGCCGCGTCGTAGGCGGCAGTGGTCTCCAGGCGGGCGACGTCGCTGCCGTGCCCGGTCTCGGTCATGGCGAAGCACCCGAGCAGGTCCAATGACATCAGCCGGTCGATGTAGTCGCGGTGGCGCTCGGTGCCCAGGTTCTCCACCGCGCCGCCGAACAGTCCCCACTGCACCCCCGCTTTCACCCAGAGTGAAAGGTCGGCATAGGCCAGCATCTCCATTCCGACGACCGCGCCGCCGGGATCGCCGGTACCGCCGTGCTCCGTCCGGTAGCCGCGCTGCACGAAGTCCAGCGTCGCCAACTCCCGCATCTGCCCGAGCACCCGCTCGCGGGCAGCCCGGTAGTCCAGGGCCGGGTCGCCGGCGAACTGCTCGCCCGCCAGCAGCGACCGCGCCTCCTCCCGAATGTCGTGCCATGGCCCGTCAAGGGCCGCGATCAGGGCTTTCGCCGTGTCCGACGATGCAGTCGCCATACCCGCAACCCTAGCCCCGACCCCGCCCGCCCGCGCCGGACCGCGGTGAGCAGGTCACAGTCCACACCCGAAGCGCGCGTTTACACCCGCAGCTGCGGGTGTAAACGCGCGCTTCGGGTGTGGGGCTCGGCGTGGGCGACCTGGGAGGATCGCTACCTTTCCGCTATTGCAGTCTCGTTAATCACAGGACAAAGGGGATGCGCCGGGCGCATAAACGGAGGCACAATGTCCGGATAGCGCAGTGTTGCGTTGGTCCCAGTTGGGAGGTTCGTATGATGCGGGTGACTACAGCGGGTCTGTCCTGGTTCACCGTCGACGCGGTCGGCGCCGCCGCCCCGCCCGACACCGGCCCGCTGCTGCTCGACCTCGGCGACTTCGGCTCCGATCGCACCGAACTGGTCGGCGCGAAGGCCGCCAACCTCGCCCGCGCCTCGTATGCCGGTCTTCCGGTGCTGCCGGGCTTCGTGGTCACCACCCACGCCGCCGCGCGTGTGCGCCGCGGCGAGCAACTGCCGGAGCAGGCGCTGCGCACCCGGTGGAAGCAGCTCAGCGGCAACGGCACGCGGGCGCTGATCGTTCGCTCCTCCTCCGTCGCCGAGGACTCGGCCACCTCCTCCATGGCAGGCAGGTTCGACTCCGTCCTCGACGTGCGCGGGTGGGACGGTTTCCTCGACGCCGTGCGCCAGGTGGTCGGCTCCGCGGACGCGGTCGGTTCGGACGCACCCATTGCAGTACTGGTGCAGCCGATGTCGACCGCGCAGCTCGGCGGGGTGCTGTTCGGACTGGACCCCCTCACCGGCGACCGCCGCAGGCTGTTCGCGTCGGTCGTCGCGGGCCTGCCCGAGGAGATCGTCAGCGGCGCGGCCACCGGCACCTCGGTGGTGCTGAGCCGCGGGCTCGGTCGCGCCCTGGAGACCGTCGGCCCCCAGGTTCCCGGGCTCACCGCGGGCCTGCGCTACCGGCTGGCCGCGCTCGCCCGCCGGACCCGCTCGGTGTTCGGGTCGCCACAGGACATGGAATGGCTGGTCGACGCGGACGGCGTCCTGCGCCTGCTGCAGAGCAGGCCGGTCACAGCGGCCGCGGTGCCGCCGCGGCACAGCCGCCCGCTCGGCACCGCCCCCATCGCCGAGACCTTCCCCGACGCGTTGTCCACTCTGGAACGCGACCTCTGGCAGCGACCGCTGGACGAGGGGATCCGGGCCGCGCTGGAGCTGTCCGGCGCGGCGAGCCGCGCGGTGCTCAGCCGCCCGCTGGTGCACTCCTTCGGCGGCAGGCTCGCCGTCGACCTCGCCGCCATCGGCGCCGCGCCCGGGCCGCGGCGATCCTGGCTGGACCTGATCGACCCGCGCACCGGACTGCGAAAACTGCGGGCCGCCTGGCGGATCGGGCGGCTGCGCACCGCCTACCCGATGCTCGTCGAGGATCTCGTCGACCAGGTGGACGAGCAATAGGCCGCCATACCC
>JABFVX010000386.1 GCA_013362555.1 Mycobacteriaceae bacterium | reverse complement strand
ACTCCTGCCTGGATGATCCGCCTGATGCTTGGTTTCGGGCCCGCAGTCGCGGTGCTGGCCCCGGCCGACCTGTCCGCCGCGGTCCGCACCCGCGCCGCTGCCGCTCTCGCGGCCTACAACGCCGGGTAGCCGCTCCCGCCCTCGGGCGCGGGAGTCGGGGCGGGCCATGAGCGCAGCGCCAGATCGGCTACCGCGGCCAAGTCGGCGCGGCGGGCGCCGTCGCGCGCGGCTTGGGACATGCCTTGCAGGACGACGGCGACGTAGCGGGCCAGGGTGGCGGCGTCGCCGGTGCCGGGCAGGACGCCGGTGTCAATGTCGGACTGCAGGCGCTCGGTGATGGCCGCGGCGTTGGCGGTGCGGATCGCGGCCAGGCGCTCGGCAATGTCGGCGTTGGCCGTGCCTGCGGACGCGGCGGTGATCATGAGGCAGCCCGGCGGACTGTCGGCGTCGGTGTATTCGTCCGCGGCTTCGCGCAGGATTCGGGCCACGGCGGCGGTGCCTGTCGGTTCCTCGGCGAGGGCGCGCGCAATGAACGGGTGCGTGGCGCCGTAGCTGTCGAGCACCTCGCAGAACAGCGCCTTCTTGTCCCCGAAGGCGGCGTACAGGCTGGGCGCACCGATGCCCATCACCTCGGTCAGGTCGCTGACCGAGGTGCTGTCGAATCCCTTGGTCCAGAACAGCCGCGTCGCTTGCTCGAGCGCGGCGGCACGGTCGAAGGCGCGGGGCCGCCCCCGGGGTCGGGAGGTCATGCCAAAGATTCTATAGCGCTCACTAGAAATTATGCTAAGGTCAGTTCTGTAACGATCGCTAGATAAAGGATGGGAACGACGATGAGCACACTCGCTGGCAAGACGGCACTGGTCACCGGAGCGAGCCGCGGCATCGGCCGGGCGATCGCGGAGCGGCTCGGCCGGGACGGCGCCCGCGTCGGCGTGCATTACGGGCGCAACGAAGAGGCTGCCAAGGAGGTCGTGGCAGCCATCGGGGCCGGCGGCGGCTCGGCCTTCGCGGTGCGGGCCGAGCTCGGCGTGCCGGGGGACGCCGAAGCGCTGTGGTCGGCCTTCGACGCGCACGCCGACGGCGTCGACATCCTGGTCAACAATGCGGGCATCGACGGAGTGCGAGAGCCGATCGCGGCCACCGGCGAGGCGGAGTTCGACCGAGTGTTCGCGGTCAATACCAAAGCTCCGTTCTTCGTGACGAAGCTGGGCCTGGACCGGATCCGCGACGGGGGGCGCATCGTCAACGTCTCCACCGGCCTCACCCGCGGCGCCGGAATGCCGCAGCTGATCGCGTATTCCATGACCAAGGGCGCCATCGACGTGTTCACCGCGAAGCTGGCCATCGAGCTCGGCCCGCGCGCTATTACCGTCAATGCGGTGGCCCCCGGTGTCGTCGACACGGATATGAATGCCGATTTCCTGCGCACCGGCACCGAGGGGCGCGAGTTCGCCGCGTCGCTGTCGCCGCTGAACCAGCTCGCCGAGCCTGCTGAAGTAGCCGATATCGTGGGTTTCTTGCCTCGGGGGACGCGCGCTGGGTGACCGGGCAGTGGATCGACGCGACGGGTGGCGCATTGCTGTGACACGCACAGAAATCATTGTGTGTTACACATCACATTTGCAGTAATAATGAAAGCGCCACGAACGTGCGCCGCATCGGCGAGCCTACGGGTCCCACCCGTATTTCTCTGATGAGGGAGCACCACCATGACCGGATCCGACACCACCGCTTTGGTCACCTTGCTCGGCACCCTGCTGCAGGTGTTGATGGCAGGCAGCAGCGGCGCGTCCTAGCGCCGGGCACGCCGCGTCGAGGCAGGTGAGCGGACCTGCTCACCTGCCTCGACGGCGAACCGGGGTAGCATGCGGGTATTCGATTCGGGAGGTGGAACAATGGGCGCCATGAGCCCGTGGCACTGGGCGATCGTCGTTCTGGTCCTCGTGCTGCTGTTCGGTTCCAAGCGGCTGCCGGACGCCGCCCGCGGCCTCGGCCGCTCGCTGCGGATCTTCAAATCCGAGGTGAGCAAGCTGCAGGACGATGGCAAGCCGGCGCAACCCGCACCGCCGCAGCAGCTTCCGCCGGGGCAGCAGTCGGGCGCGGTCGCTCAGCCGCACGAGACGGCGGCGCAGGCCCCGCAGCCGCACGAGACCGGGCCGCAGACCCCGTCGTCCACGCCGCCGCAGGCGTAGACGCGCGGTGCGGATCCCGTTCGACCCGCGGCGCGGCAGACGCAGAACCAACCCCAACGCGACCATGTCGCTGGTCGGTCATCTGCAGGAGCTGCGCACCCGACTGCTGATCGCGCTGGCCACCATTGCGGTCACCACCATATTCGGGTTCTTCTGGTACTCGCATTCGATCCTCGGCATCGAGAGCCTGGGTGAGCTGCTGCGCGGCCCGTACTGTTCCCTGCCCGCGTCCTCGCGTGCCACGCTCAGCCCGGACGGGGCGTGCCGGCTGTTGGCGACGGGGCCGTTCGAGCAGTTCATGTTGCGGTTCCGGGTCGGCTTGACCGCAGGTATCGTGCTGGCCTGCCCGATGTGGCTTTACCAGGTGTGGGCGTTCATCACCCCGGGCCTCTACGCGAAAGAGCGCAAGTACGCCATCGGGTTCGTGTCGAGCGGGGCGGCGCTGTTCGTCACCGGCGCGGTTCTGGCCTACCTGGTGGTGTCCAAGGCGCTGAGCTTCCTGATGACTGTCGGCAGCGACGTGCAGATCACGGCGCTGTCGGGCGAGCAGTATTTCAGTTTCATCATCCACTTGCTGATCATCTTCGGGGTGAGCTTCGAGATCCCGCTGCTGATCGTCGGCCTCAATTTCGTCGGAGTGCTGCCCTACGCGCGGCTGAAGGCGTGGCGGCGGGGCCTGATCTTCGGGCTGTTCGTGTTCGCCGCGGTCGCCACTCCCGGACAGGACCCGTTCAGCATGCTGGCGCTGGCGCTGGCGCTGACGGTGCTGTTCGAGGTCGCCGTGCAGGTCGCCAGGCTGCACGACAGCGCGGTGGAACGCGCCGACGCGGCCCGCGACGGCGCGGCGCTCGCCGACGACGAGGCCTCCGACGTCGCGCCCGCGGCTCCCCTCGCCGACGACCATGCGGGCCCGGCATCGGACTATTCGGACATCATCTGACGTGGCTGCGTTCGAATCGGCACATGAGCTGGATCGTTTCGCGTCCGAGCTGAGTTTCGCCCTCGATGACTTCCAGCGGCGCGCGTGCCGGGAGCTGGAGCGCGGGCGCGGCGTGCTGGTGTGCGCGCCGACCGGCGCGGGCAAGACCGTCGTGGGCGAGTTCGCGGTGCACCTGGCGCTGGCCGAGGGCGGCAAGTGTTTCTACACCACTCCGATCAAGGCGCTGTCGAACCAGAAGTTCGCCGATCTGTCGCAACGGCACGGCCGCGAGGCGGTGGGGCTGCTCACCGGCGACCAGTCGATCAACCCGGACGCGCCGGTGGTGGTGATGACCACCGAGGTGCTGCGCAACATGCTCTACGCCTCGTCGGACACGCTGCGGGGCTTGGCCTTCGTAGTGATGGACGAGGTGCACTACCTGGCCGACCGGTTCCGCGGCGCCGTCTGGGAGGAGGTCATCCTGCATCTGCCCGACGAGGTGCGCCTGGTCAGCCTGTCGGCGACAGTGAGCAATTCCGAGGAGTTCGGCGCCTGGATGGAAACGGTGCGCGGCGACACCGCCGTCATCGTCGACGAGACCAGGCCGGTGCCGCTCTATCAGCACGTGCTGGTGGGCAGGCGGATGTTCGACCTGTTCGACAAGTCCGCCGATCGGCCCGGCCGGGTCGACGACGAGCTGCTGCGCCACATTCGCCAACGCGAAGCGCTGGACCGCGCGACAGGTTTCGAACAGCGCGGCCGCGGCCGGGGCGGCCGGCGGCGCACGGGCTACCGGCCGCCGCCGCGCACGGAGGTGCTGGCCCGGCTCGACGAAGAAGGCCTGCTGCCCGCGATCACGTTCATCTTCAGCCGGGCCGGGTGCGACGCCGCGCTGAACCAGTGTCTGCGGTCCGGGCTCACGCTGACCAAGCCCGATGAGGGCGCCGGCGACTCCGATGCGGTGATCGAGCGGATCGACGAGATCATCGCCCGGCACACCGGCGAACTGGCGCGCGCGGACCTGGAGGTCCTCGGTTACTGGGAATGGCGCGAGGGCCTGCACCGCGGGCTCGCCGCCCACCACGCGGGGATGCTGCCCGCCTTCCGGCACACTGTCGAGGAGCTGTTCGTCCAGGGGCTCATTCGGGCTGTATTCGCCACCGAGACACTGGCATTGGGCATCAATATGCCGGCGCGGACCGTGGTGCTGGAACGGCTGGTGAAGTTCAA
>JABFVX010000461.1 GCA_013362555.1 Mycobacteriaceae bacterium | reverse complement strand
CAGGGCCGCCGAGCCGCCCGCCCGCGGCGAACCGGGGCGCGGAACCGAAGGGCCGCAGCGGCATCGGCGGGACGCTGCGCGGGGTCGCGACCCCGCGCGCGGCCATGATCGGCGGTGCGATTGCGGCGGTGGTCGCGATCGTCGTCGGCGTGATCGTGGCGGTGGGCGGAAGCGACGACGATCCGGTCGCGGGGCAACAGTCGACGAGCGCCGCCCCCGGCACCTCGGGGAGTTCGCCGATGCAGTCGCTCAACATTCAGACCACGATGGACCCCAAGGACATCGAACGGCTGTACGCCGCGATGCCGCCACAGTTGCGCGGCGCCGTGACGTGTGAACCCGGTGACATGCACAAGGATTCGGCGGCGACGGTGAACTGCAAGTTCAAGGCGAACGAGCCGCTGCTCGCCGGCTTGACGAAGGACACGACGTCCCTGTCGATGATCGTGAGTCTTGCCAGCAATCCCGACGACTGGGCGGACGACATCCGCAGAGGCACGAAGAAGGACCTCGTCGAGGACGACACGCGCATGGTCTCGATGGTCGTCGGCGACATGATGAGCTACTTCAACAAGAAGTCGGGGCTGTCGCTGCACCTGTCGCCCTTCATCAACTTCGACGCGATCAAGGCGTTCGTCGCGCGCGCCGGGCTCTAGACATGTTTGCACTGCGACAGATGGTTTCCGGAAGGGTTGATGAGTGATGGGGAATCCAGCAGCGCAAGGCTGGCTTTTCAGTGTCGATTTCGGCACGTCCAACACCGCGGCGGCGCACGTCGCGGAGACGTCCGGCACAGTGCAGCCGCTGCCGCTGTCGCACGGCGGCAATCTGATTTCGTCGGCGGTCTATGTCGGCCAGTCCGGCCAGATCGAGGTCGGCGAGGTGGCGTTGAACAACGCGGCGGCCGATCCGGCGGGCTTCATCGCGGCGCCGAAGCGCAGTCTTTCATTGGGGCAGCCGACTTTTCGGGTCGGCGCCGGAGAAGTGCCTGCCCACCTGGTCGTCGCGGGCGTGCTGCGGACGGCGTTGACCAAGGCGCAGGCCCAGCACGGCGGCAAGCCGCCCGCGGGGATTGTGCTCACGCATCCCGAGGAATGGCTGCCCCCGCAGGTGCAGATCCTCACCGACGCCGCCAACTCTATCGGCTTCCCGGCCGAGCTCGTGCGCACGGTCTCCGAACCCCGCGCCGCGGCTTTCTATTACGCCCGCGGCGGCTCGGTCCGTCCCGGGGACAAGGTCGCGGTCTACGACTTCGGCGGCGGGACCTTGGATGTCGCGGTGCTGTCGGCAGGCGAGGACGGCAACTTCAATGTGATCGCCGCGGGCGGCGACAACGCGCTGGGCGGACGCAATTTCGACGCCATCATCCGGCGGTGGGCGGAGCGGCAGCTGGAAGACGAAGCCATCGAGCTGCTGGACGCGATTCGCGGCGGCAGGCTGTCCAGCCGCGAAGCCTGGGAGCTCGACGACTCGATTCGGCGCGCCAAGGAGGTGCTGTCGGAATCGGCCCAAGCCAGTATCGAAGTCGCCGCCGGACCGCACCACGCGGTGCTGTGGCTGTCCCGAGACGAGTTCGAGCAGCTCATCGCCGCCGAAGTCACCCGGGCGGTGGAGCTTGCACAGTCGGTGCTGCGGATCGTGGGGGTCGGCGGCGTCTCGGCCGTCTACATGACCGGCGGCTCGTCGCGCATTCCGGCTGTCCGCCGCGCGATCGGGTCGCTCGGGTCGGTTGCGACGCTGGACGACCCCAAAACGGTTGTCGCCCAAGGTGCGTTGATCGCAGTGACCAAGCAGGAAGAGGCCACGGGAGCCGCGGCGACCGCGGGGGCCGGTGCGCGGCCGGGCCGCGATGGGGTGCGGTCGAAGCAGAGTTGGGCGTTCGCCGGCGCCGGAGCGGTCGTGGGCGCTGTGCTCACCGCGATCCTCATGGCGACCACCGGCGTCGGGGTCGGCGAAAGCAGCGACGCGGCGCCCAAGACGGTGTATTTGGAGCCGGGCGACGCCGTCAAGGCCCTCATGCCCGCACAGATGCGCAACGTCGTCCGGTGCCAAGAGGAACTGGACGACGCCACGGACTCGAAACTGGGGATCAGGTCGTTCAAATGCAGGCCTACCAAGAACAAAGAGCCGCTGTTCGCCGGTCTCACCAAATCGGATTACGGCTCGGTGTTGATCACGGCGAAAACCTCGCCGGATCCGGCGGGTCGCGTCAATTACATGACGAACTACAAGCCGTCGAGCACGCAGCAGGAGTTGGTCAAGGTACGAGACGACGCGGTGGCCTTGATCGTCAAGAAGAGCTACAGCAGCAGCAACGCGGTCGATCTGGAATACGGAAACTCGAAAACCGGGCTGTACATCCAGATTCTGGACTGCAAAGACAAGAATACGATCCTGACCTTCCTTTCCAGGGCCGGGCTCTGACCTGTTGTAAGTTGTCCGGAATGACCCGTGACGTGCGCTCGACGCACGCCGTGGGTCGTTCTGGGCGGGCGAATCTGGAAGAGGAGCAATGATGGGGACACCGGGTGGCCCTTACGGCGGCGGCGGGCAGTCGCATTCGAGTCCGTTTGATCAAGTGGTACACGTCCGGCAGCAGTCGGAGACGCCGGGATCGGGCGGACGGGCGCCCCAGGGCGGTCGGGGCTGGTTCCGCCTGTGGATGATTCCGGTCGCCGTGGTCGCGGTGGCGGGCGGGGTCGTGGCGGGCGCGGCGGTCGGCCGCGGCACCGCTCCGGAGGGGAACTCGAAGGATTCCGTGCAGGCAGACGGCACCTGGCGCACCGAGCCGCTGCCCTCGGAGCAGGACCTGCGGCGGCTGGTGCTCGGGAACTCGGATTTTCCGAGCGGTTTCGTGAAGGTCGACGAAGACACTGACACGCCCGCGGTCAAAGCGGATTCGCCCGCATGTGAGGCGGCGTGGAATTCGCTTGTCAGGTTCCGGCCGACGGTCAAGGTGTCGTCGGAATACAAGAGCGAGACGGCCCGCGTGCACACCGGAGTCTCCGGGCTGCCCGTCGACGTGGCGGCGTTGTACTTCACGGCGCGCACGTCGACCATCGCGCACTGCCCCAAGGTCGGCACGGCGACGACCCAATTCACCTACACGCCGCTGACCCGCGAATCCTTTGGTGATGAAAGTGCCTGTTACAGCTGGACCTTCACGGGCAGCGGAGCCGGCGTGCACTCCGTCGTCTGCTATTCCCGCGTCGTCGGCAAGGTGTGGCACTACAGCTACACGGGCCCGGCAAAGGGCTTCAACAGCGCCGACGAAGAGGCCTATTTCACGAAGTCCAAATCCCGCTGGCTCCAGGCCAAGTGACCCCATTTCCAGAATGACCCGTGACGTGCGCTCAGCGCACGTCACGGGTCATTCTGGAGGGGGTTGCTACTTGAGGCCGGCCTGGCTGAGGAAGCTTTGGACGTTGGCTTCGCTGCTGATGTCGATGGCATCGAAGCGCAGGCCGGTGTCGGCGTTGAGGTAGGACACGGTCCAGGTGCGCATGCCGCGGCGGGCCTTGATGACCACGGGGCCTCGGTCGGCCACGAGCTCGGTGGGGTTGGCGCGCCAGCCTGCCGCTTCGGCGGTGGCGTTCGGGTCGATCCAGGCCTCGATGAACGGCAGGCCGATCCTGGTGAGGCCCTTCATGAATCCGCTGCCCGGCTTCGGGCCGCATTTGAACTTGCGGGCGGCCGAGGGCGGGTCGTTGGAGTCGCGGCAGTCGACCTTGTCGCGGAGGGTATCGGGCAGAGCGGCGGCGACGGCGGCGACGTCGTTGGGTTTGGCCGGTCCGGTGGCGGTGGTCGTGGCCGCGCCGCCCTCGAAACCGACGCGCTGCAGGAAGGTTATCGCGTTCTGGCGGCTGGAGAAGATCGGCGCGATCTGCACGTTGAGAAAGCTGTCGGTGTCATACCACTCCACAAAGACGGTGTCCGAGTCTTTGTCGTTGATCTCGGCGACTTTCGTGCCGCTCTCGTAGACGTTGCCGGGGTAGTTCTGCTTGAGACTCTCGGCCTTGGATCGACTGCGCGGATTGATCTCGGCGAGGAAGTTGTACGACGACGGGGTGTACTTGAAAACGCCCGCAATGAGCGGGTCGCCGGGAGTGATGGTGCAGAAGGCGTTGATAATGGGGTCGCTCGGCTGCTGATTCTTGTTGACTTTGCACGAGCTGTGGTCGCGCAGCTGCGGCGGGAGCGCGGCCAGGACCGCTTGCATGTCCGTGGCTTTGGGCTTCGCGGGCCTGCTATTCGTGGTGGTTGCACTGGAGGTGTCGGCCGCGGACGTCGGTGCGCCGGGAGCGGCGGCGGGGCTCGGGTTGTCGGAGCCGCCGTCGGAGCCGCCGGCGGCCAACAGCAGG
>JABFVX010000292.1 GCA_013362555.1 Mycobacteriaceae bacterium | reverse complement strand
GGCCACCGCCGCGACGGAGGTTGCGGCCCGGCCGGCCGCCGCGCTCGCGGACTCCGTCGCATTCGGAACGGACGCTGTCGCCTCCGGTGCGGGAGCGGTGGAGATGAGTGCGGTCGGGATGATGACGATGGCGCGCACGCCGCCGTAGTCGGATTCGACGAGCCGGATCGCCACCCCGTTGGCTTTGGCCAGCCGGGCCACGACGAACAGCCCGACCCGCGAGTCGCTGGACAGTGTCGCGACGCTGAAATCCGGCGGGTTGGCGAGTGTTTCGTTGGCCCGGGCCAACTCCTCGGCGGTCATGCCGAGGCCCTGGTCCTCGATTTCGACGGCCACGCCCTTGCCGACAATGCCGCCCGTCACCTGAACTCGCGACTCCGGCGGCGAGTACGACGTGGCGTTGTCCACCAGTTCGGCCAGCAGGTGGACCAGGTCGGTGACGGCGCCGCCCTGGATCATCAGCTCCGGAACCTGCACCACCCGCACCCGCGCGAATTCCTCGGTCTCGCCGACGGCGCCGCGCACCACCGCGATCAGCGGCACCGGCGTGCTCCAGCGCCTGCCGGGCCGTTCACCGCCGAGAATGATCAGGTTCTCGGCGTTGCGCCGCTCGCGGGTCGCGAGGTGGTCCAGCTTGAACAGCATGTTGAGGTGGCGCGGGTGCTCGATTTCGTGCTCGATCTCCTCCAGGATCTCGAGCTGGCGGTGCACGACGATCTGGCTGCGGTGCGCGATGCTGAGGAACACCGCCTGCACGCCGTCGCGAGTCTTCGCCTCCGTCACCGCGGCCGTCACCGCGGCGTTCTGCGCGCGGTTGAAAGCGTCTGCGACCTCGCCGATCTCGTCGCTGCCGTAGTCCAGCGTGGCCACCGTGCCCGCGGTGTCGGTCGGGTCGACGTCCTCGCCCGCGCGCAGCCGCGCCATGACCGCGGGCAGCCGCACGTCGGCCAGCTCCAGCGTTTCCTTGCGCAGTCGCTGCAATCGCCGGATCAGCCTGCCCGACAGCACCAGCGCCAGCAGGAAGGCCGCCAGGCCGAACACCGCCACCGCGGCGCCCGCCGTCAGCGCCCGGTTCGCGCTCCGGTCGCCTTGGTGCCGCGCGGCGTCCAGGTTGTAGGCACGCTGGTCGTCGTACACCGCGCCGAGCAGCCGGTGCATTTCGGCGGCGGCGTTCTGCCAGCCGGTGGCGGTCGGCATCGAGATGGGCGCGGCCGCGGCGTCACTCGGCCCGCTTGCGGACGAGCCTGCCCAGGATGCCCGCGAGGAGGCGGTCTTGGTCGCCGTGCTGTCGCTGTCGCTCGGCCGCGCCGCCGCGAGGATGACGGCCCGCTCCGCCGCGGCGATCTCGCGGTACTCCGGCGTCGCCTGCAGCGTCCGCAGCCTGCTCTGGAACTGGGCGGGCAGCCCGGCCGACATGGTCCCGAACTGATTCCGGAACCGCCCTGTCAGGTAATTGAACTCGGCGAGCTGGGTGTCCGAGAGCCCGGGTTTGGCTGCCGCCAGCGGCAGCAGCGCCGCCGCCCGCGAAATGGCTTCTCCAGCGCAGAACAGCCCGACGCTGCCCGCTTCCGCCAACGCGGTGGCCGTGTCCGGGGCGGACTGGGTCATCGAGTACAGCTCCATCTCGATCAACCCGATGAACTGGCCGTAGAACGTGTAGGCGTCGTCGGCCGACAGCGTTGCGGCGTCGGCGCGCTGGCGCACCGCGGGCAATTGCGCGGCAAGCGGACCGAACGCGTCGGCCAGCGCCCGCATGGCGGTCGGATTCATCGGATACAGCACGTTGAGCGCCTCGAACTGGGCCCGCACGTCCGCGTCGACGGCGCGTCGCCTGCTCGCGAGTTCGGCCGGATTCGGCTGCCTGCCCGCGATCTTGCCGATCGCGATCATGCGCTCCTGCTGCAGGTCCGCGGCCAGCCGAATCCCGGCCGGCGCTCCCCTGCCCATCTGATCGGCCCAGTCCTGGGCGTGAACGCCTTGGCGCACAAGGTATCCGGAAACTCCCACCCCCGCGGTCAGCAGCGCGACACTGGGAATCAGCGCCATCGCCAAGACCCGCGCCCGGATGCCGACTCGACCTCTCAGTGATTTCATCCGCGCAGTTCCGGAACGGCCGGTCATGTGCCCCTCTATCGATCGTCCACGCCGGGTGCGGGTCGGCGCCGCCGACCTTGCCCAGTTGGTGCACCATTATGTACGGCAACTAATGAAGACACCAGTAACCTGTTCCACCTCGCGCTCCCCCGTTCTGGATTGGCGGATTCCGCCGTCGACTAGGCTCGGGGTATGCAGCCCCAGATGCCGGACATGCAGCAGATGATCGCGCAAGCGCAGCAGCTCCAGGAGCAGTTGATGGCCGCGCAGTCCGAGTTGGCGGCGATGGACGTGGTCGGCGAGGCGGGCGGCGGCCTGGTGCGGGCCACCGTGAAAGGCTCCGGCGAGCTGGTCGAGCTGGTCATCGACCCGAAGGTCGTCGATCCCAGTGACGTGGACACGCTTGCCGACCTGGTGATCGGCGCGGTCAACGACGCGCTCGCCACCGTGTCCGAACTCGCGGGCAGCAAGCTCGGCCCGCTCGCCGGCGGCGCCGAGGGCGGCCCTTTCGGTTCGTTGATGGGCTAGGACTTCCGTGTTCGAAGGTCCGGTCCAGGTATTGATCGACGAGTTGGGCAAGCTGCCCGGCGTCGGTCCCAAAAGCGCGCAGCGGATCGCTTTTCACCTGCTGTCGGTGGAGAAGACCGACATCGACCGGCTGCAGAACGCCCTGCAGAAAGTGCGCGACGGGGTGCAGTTCTGCACGGTCTGCGGCACGGTGGCCGATCAGGAGCAGTGCCGCATCTGCGCGGACGCCCGCCGGGACCGGTCAATGATCTGCGTGGTCGAAGAGGCCAAGGACGTGCAGGCCATCGAGCGCACTCGCGAGTTCCACGGCCGGTACCACGTGCTCGGCGGCGCGCTGGATCCACTGTCCGGCGTCGGCCCGGACCAACTGCGCATCCGGGAGCTGCTGGCGCGGCTCGGCACGTCCGCCGACGGGGTGGAGGTGACCGAGGTGATCATCGCCACCGACCCGAACACCGAAGGCGAAGCCACCGCCACCTACCTGGTCCGGACGATGCGCGACCTGCCCGGCCTCACCGTCACCCGCCTCGCCTCCGGCCTGCCCATGGGCGGCGACCTGGAGTTCGCCGACGAACTCACCCTGGGCCGCGCCCTCTCGGGCCGCCGCGTCATGAGCTGACGACAGCCGCACCCCTTCTGGTCAGACGCACCGGAAGTAACAGGTGCGTTTGGCCAAAAGGGGTGCGGCTGTTCTTCGGGTGTCTAGGCGAGTTCCTTGGCGAGGTTGGCGAGGACTTCCTGTTGGACGCGGGCCAGGCCCTTGGGGGCGAAGGTCTTCTCGAAGAAGCCGCCGATGCCGCCCGCGCCGTTCCACTCCGTGGTGGTGGTCACCGAGGTGCCGCTGCCGCTCGGCGCGAGGGTCCACGTGGTGACCATCGACGAGTTCGCGTCGGTCTCGGTGACCGTGTTGCCCGACACCGCCACCTGGGCACGCACCTGGCGCGGCGGCTTGCCGGACCGGGCCGCGAACGCCCACTCGGCGACGGTGCCCGCGCCCGTGCCGCCCTCGGCCACCCGGTACTCGCTGTAGCGGTCGGTGAGGATGCGCGGCCGCACGGTCACATAGTCCGTCACCGCCTCCAGCGTGCGTTCCGGCGTTGCCGCCACCACGATCGAACTGCTGGCGCTGACCTTGCCCACAGGGTGCTCCTCTGTCTCGCGAATCTCGTTTGTGAACGGCTTTCACCGTGACGGTCGTCTTATATGCCGGCGATCCGGACACAGGGACGATAGCGTTTCCGGTGTGGTGATCGGGAAATCGATGGCATCGACTCAGGAATCCGGCTACGACGCACACCGGGCCGGAGTGAAACGGCTACTCGACAGCTATCACGCCATCCCGCCCGACGCCACCGTGCGGCTGGCGAAGAAGACATCCAACCTGTTCCGGGCTCGTGCCGAGGTCACCGCGCCCGGACTCGACGTCAGCGGCCTGTCGAAGGTCATCGCCGTGGATCCCGAGGCACGCACGGCGGATGTCGCGGGCATGACCACCTACGAAGACCTCGTCGCCGCGACGCTGCCCTACGGGCTTGCGCCGCTGGTGGTGCCCCAGCTCAAGACCATCACCCTGGGCGGGGCGGTGACCGGCCTCGGCATCGAGTCCAGTTCCTTCCGCAACGGGCTGCCGCACGAATCGGTGCTGGAAATCGACGTGCTGACCGGCGCGGGCGAGATAGTCACGGCCACCCCGGACGGGCCGCACGCGGACCTGTTCCGGGCGTTTCCCAATTCTTACGGCACGCTGGGGTACTCCACCCGGCTGAAGATCGCGCTGGAGCCGGTATCGCCCTACGTCGCGCTGCGCCACCTGCGGTTCGGCGATCTGCGCGAGCTGCAAGCCGCCATCGACGGCATCAGCGCCGCGGGCAGTCACGACGGCCAACCTGTGCACTATCTCGACGGCGTGGTGTTCTCGGCTGCCGAAAGCTACCTCACACTGGGCCGACAGACCGACGAGCCCGGTCCGGTGAGCGACTACACCGGAATGGACGTCTACTACCGGTCCATCCAGCACAAGCACAGCGACCGACTGACCGTCCACGACTACCTGTGGCGCTGGGACACCGACTGGTTCTGGTGCTCGCGGGCCTTCGGCGCCCAGAACCCGCGGATTCGCCGGTTCTGGCCGAAGCGCTATCGCCGCAGCAGCTTCTACTGGAAGCTCGTCGCGCTGGACCGGCGCTACCGCATCGGCGACCGGCTGGAGGCGCGCAGAGGCAATCCGCCCCAGGAACGGGTGGTCCAGGACATCGAGGTTCCCGTCGAACGCACCGCCGACTTCCTGGAATGGTTCCTCGCCGAGGTTCCCATCGAGCCGATCTGGCTGTGCCCGGCCAGGTTGCGCTCCGACGCCGCGTGGCCGCTCTACCCTTTGCAGGCCGGGCACACCTACGTGAACGTCGGGTTCTGGTCCGCGGTGCCGAGCACCCCCGGATCGCCTGGGGCCGCCAACCGTGCGATCGAGCGCAGGGTCAGCGAGCTGGACGGCCACAAATCCCTGTATTCCGACGCGTACTACGACGAAAATGAATTCCACCGGCTCTACGGTGGGAACACCTATGCGGAAGTGAAGCAACGCTACGACCCTCAGCACCGTTTGTTGGACCTGTACTCGAAGGCGGTACAACGCAAATGAGCACGATACCGGGCAAGGCCCTCACCATCGCCGAGATCCTGGAGGTCTTCGCCGACGGCGACATCCCGCTGCGGTTCACCGCCTATGACGGAAGCGCCACCGGCCCCGCGGACGCGAAATACGGTCTGCACCTCAAGACTCCGCGCGGCACGGCGTACCTGGCGCACGCCCCGGGCGACCTCGGGATGGCCCGCGCCTACGTCGCGGGCGACATGGATGCACGGGGCGTGCACCCTGGTGACCCGTACGAGATCCTGAAGGTGATGGAGGAACTGAAGTTCCGCCGCCCGCCTGCTTCGCAGCTGGCGTCGGTGGCCCGCTCGGTCGGGCTGGACGTGCTGCGCCCCGTGGCCCCGCCGCCGCAGGAGGCCCCGTCGCGCTGGCGGCGGATGGCCGAGGGCCTGCGGCACTCCAAGCAGCGCGACGCCGAGGCCATCCACCACCACTACGACGTGTCGAACACGTTCTACGAGTACGTGCTCGGCCCGTCGATGACCTACACCTGTGCCGTCTACGGGGACGAAGACTGGACCCTGGAGCAGGCCCAGGAGAACAAGTACCGGCTCGTCTTCGACAAGCTGCGCCTCGAGCCCGGCGACCGGCTGCTCGACATCGGCTGCGGGTGGGGCGGAATGGTGCGCTATGCCGCGAAGCGCGGAGTGCACGTGATCGGCGCGACCCTGTCGGCCGAACAGGCCAAGTGGGCGCAGCTGAAGATCGCCGACGAGGGCCTGTCGGAGTTCGCCGAGGTCCGCCACAGCGACTACCGCGACATCGAGGAGACCGGCTTCGACGCGGTCTCGTCCATCGGGCTCACCGAGCACATCGGAGTCGCCAACTACCCCTTCTACTTCGGCTACATCGACAGCAAGCTGCGCGACGGCGGCCTGTTGCTCAACCACTGCATCACGCGCAAGGACAACACCCGCACCACCAAGGCGGGCGACTTCATCGACCGCTACGTCTTCCCGGACGGCGAGCTGATCGGCTCCGGCCGCATCATCTCCGAAATCCAGAATGTCGGTTTGGAAGTGGTGCACGAGGAGAACATCCGCGAGCACTACGCGCTCACCCTGGCGGAGTGGTGCAAGAACCTGGTTGCGAACTGGGACGCGTGCGTCGCCGAGGTCGGTGAGGCCACCGCCAAGGTGTGGGGTCTGTACATGGCGGGCTGTCGGCTCGGCTTCCAGCGCAACGTCGTGCAACTGCACCAGGTGCTCGCCGTCAAGCTCCCCGCCACCGGCGAATCCGACCTCCCGCTCCGCCCCTGGTGGCAGCCCTGACCCAGTGATCCCGACCTCCACAACGACCCATGAGTTGCGTTCAACGCACGTCACGGGTCGTTCTGGAGGGTTGCTGGGCGGATTGGCGCTATCCCCGTGCGGAGGGGGCGCGGCAGGCCGTGGTGGGGACGTCGCCGCGCAGGTACTTCGTCGGGGTGACCCGCATGAGGGCGCGGAAGTCGGCAGTCAGGTGGGACTGGTCGTAATAGCCGGTGGCCGTGGCCAATTGGGTCCACGGCGTATTCCCGGCCTGGGTGAGTACCGCCCGCACCCGGCCGATGCGAGCGTAGTGCTTGGGTGAGACGCCGACGCCCGCGCCGAACAGCGCCCGCAGATGCCGTTCGCTGACGGCCAACTCGCCTGCCACTGCCGGAACCGACGCGCTCCGGCCGCTTGCCAGCGCGGCGACGGCCGCACCGAGCAGGCGGCGGTGCTCGGCGTCCCCGGCGTCCTCGGTGATTCGCTGCGGCAGAACCGATTCCAGGTACGCGGACACCTCGCTCGGCTCGAGCTCGGCGAGCTCGTCCGCGAGCCGGGCCACGGGGCCGGGCAGGTCCGCCAGCGGCACGACCCGGTCGGCGAGGTCGGCGGCGGACACGCCCAGCAGGGCCGGCGCGGCCCCGGGCGCCAGACGCAGCCGGACACACCCTGCGGGCCGGTCGGCGACGTTGTAGGAGGCGCGGGTCTGCGCGCCCAGTACCAGCGCAGAACGGCGTCCGGAGGCTTCGGTCCGCAGCACCACCTCCGGTACGTGGGTGAACGTGCCCGCGAGGTCGGTCACGGTGGGAATGCGCCCGAGCGCGGTGATCCACGGGCGGATCGCCTCGGGGGCGGGCTCCGCGGACTCCAGCAGGTCGATCGTGCGCACCCGTCCACTGTAGGCCGGAAATCCAGGGACAGGTGTGCCGATTTTTCCTATCGTCGGCACGTCGGCGGCGGCCAGGCTGACAGGCATGATCCTCATTACCGGCGCCACCGGCACCATCGGCAGCGACATCGTCAGGCAGCTCACCGCGGGCGGCGTGCCCGTCCGCGCCCTCACCCGCGACCCGGAACGCGCCGACGTGCCCGACGGCGTTGACGTCGCCCGTGGCGACTACCGCGACGCGGCGTCCATCGCCGCCGCGGTGAAAGACGTCGAGGCCGTGTTCCTGGTCGGGGTGCTCGGCCCGGACGACGTCGACGTCGACCGGGGGCTGGTCGAACTCGCCCGCGCCGCGGGGGTGCGGCGCGTGGTGAAGCTGTCCGCAATCGGCACCGGCGACTCCGCGCTGGGCCGCGTCGGGACGTGGCACCTGCCCGGCGAGAACGCTGTCCGCGACAGCGGGTTGGACTGGACAATCCTGCGCCCCAGCGTATTCGCTTCCATCACCCGCTCCTGGGCCGCCGACATCAACGCGGGCCGCCCGGTCGCCAATCTCACGGGCCTGGGCGCCCAGGGCGTCGTCGACCCGCGCGACGTGTCCGCCGTCGCCGCCGCGGCGCTGGTGTCCGCGGACCACGCGGGCCGGATCTACACCCTGACCGGCCCCGATCTGCTGACCGGCCCGGACCAGGCCGCCATCCTCGCCGAGGTGCTGGCTCGGCCGGTCGACACCGTCGACGTGCCGGAGCACACCGCCCGCGAGCACATGCTCGCCGCGGGCATGTCCGCCGAATTCGCCGACGGCGCCCTGGCCGGCCAGGCCTACGTCCGGGCGGGCCGCAACGCCGTCCGCACTCCGGATGTGGCCGACGTACTCGGACGGCCGCCCCGCTCCTTCGCGACCTGGGCCACCGACCACGCCCACCTGTTCACCGCCTGACCCACCCGCTCCAGCACGGGTTGTTGCGGAAGTCAGAATGAGACGCGCTGAACGGAGTCCACGCGCAGGACGGACTCCTGCGCGAAGAAGCGCTTGTAGTCGGAGCGGATGTTCTCGATATCCGCGTCGGCGTGCGGGGCCGTGCGCGGGTAGAGCAGGATCACGACGAAGGCGCCCTCTTTCACCACCGCGCCGGGGGCGCGCTGCCACTGGCCGGAACCGGTAAGCACCGTCAGCCCGGCCGGGAAGGCCGGAGTGATCTCCTTGTCGACGAAATTCTGGAACTCTTCCGGCCGCACCGCGCTGCCATCGGGTTTGGCTGCGCCGAAGTACAGCTCGGTCCGATGATACTGATCGGTGGCAGTCGCGCCAGGTGCGGACCCGCCCGCCCCGAGACCGAGGCCCGCGGTCAACCCCAGTGTCGCGCAGGTCAAACCGGTCGCGAGTACCTGCGGCGATCTGTTGCCCATACCGCCGACCATAACGTCCTGAAGGCGTCCTTCATTCGACTGATCGAATGAAGGACGCCTTCAGGACTTGGGGCTACGCCTTCAGGGAGGCGGGAGGGGTGAAGCGGTCGCCGTATTTGGCGGCCAGTTCTTCGGCGCGGGCCACGAAGGCGGCCTGGCCGCCGGGGTAGCCCACGATGAACTGGTGCACGCCGCCGGTCCAGGCGGGGTAGCCGATGCCGAAGATCGAGCCGATGTTCGCATCGGCCGTCGAGGTCAACACGCCCTCGTCGAAACACTTCTGGGTCTCGATGGCCTCGATGAACAGCATCCGGTCGATCAGGTCCTGGAACGGGACCGGCAGCTCGGTGCTGGTCTTGAAGGTCTCGCGCAGACCGTCCCACAGACCGGCGCGCTTGCCCTCGACGTAGTTGTAGAAGCCCGCGCCGCCCAGCTTGCCGATGCGCCCGGCGTCCACCAGCGTGTTGATGACCTCGCCCGCGGGGTCGGCGGGAAGGCTCTGGCCCGCGGCCTGCGCGGCCTCCTTGTTCTCCTTGCGGATCTTCTGCATCAGGGTGAGGTTGAGCTCATCCGACAGCTGCAGCGGAGCGGCCGGGTAGCCCGCCTGCAAGCCCGCCTGCTCGATGGACTGCGGGTCGACGCCTTCGGTCAGGAAGCCGATGGCCTCGTTGACGAAGGTGCCGATGACCCGCGACGTGAAGAAGCCGCGCGAGTCGTTGACCACGATCGGGGTCTTGCGGATCGCGAGCACGTAGTCGTAGACCCGGGCGAGCGCCTCGTCGGAGGTGTCGTCGCCCTTGATGATCTCCACCAGCGGCATCTTGTCCACCGGCGAGAAGAAGTGGATGCCGATGAAGTCGCTGCGGCGCTTCACGCCCGCGGCCAGGCCGGTGATCGGCAAGGTCGAGGTGTTGGAGCCCAGCACCGCGGTCGGCTCGACGATGTCCTCGATCTCCTGGAACACCTTGTGCTTGAGCTCGGTGTTCTCGAAGACCGCCTCGATGACGAAGTCGACGCCCGCGAGGTCCTTCGGGTCCGCGGTCGGGTGGATGCGCGCCAACAGCGCGTCCGACTTCTCCTGGGTGGTCTTGCCGCGGGACAGCGCCTTCTTCTCGATGTTCTCCGAGTAGCCCTTGCCCTTGTCCGCCGCCTCCTGGCTGACGTCCTTGAGCACGACCTCGTAGCCCGCCTTGGCGGAGACGTAGGCGATGCCCGCGCCCATCATGCCCGCGCCGAGCACGCCGATCTTGCGAATCTCCTGCTTGGGCACGTCCTTCGGACGGGAGCCGCCGTTGTTGATGTGCTGCAGGTCGAAGAAGAACGCCTGGATCATGTTCTTCGACACCGGGCCGGTGAGCAGGTTGACGAAGTAGCGCGACTCGATCAGCGAGGCGTTGTCGAAGTCGACCTGGGCGCCCTCGACGGCCGCGGCCATGATGTTGCGCGGCGCGGGCATGTTGGCGCCCTTGAGCTGCTTGCGCAGGTTGGCCGGGAACGCAGGCAGGTTAGCCGCGAAAGCCGGGGTCGACGGGGTGCCGCCGGGGATCTTGTAGCCCTTCCTGTCCCACGGCTGGACCGCGGCGTCGGCGTTGTCCTTGTTGGCCAGGATCCACGCCTTGGCGGCCGGGACCAATTCGTCGACACTGCTGACAACGTCATCGACGATGCCGACGCCCTTGGCCTTGTTGGCGTCGTATTCGTTGCCCTGCAACAGGATCTGCATCAGGGCGTTCTGGATGCCGAACTTGCGCACGGTGCGGGTGACGCCGCCGCCTGCGGGCAGCAGGCCGAGCTTGACCTCGGGCAGGCCCAGCTTCAGGCCCTTGACGTCCGCGGCGATGCGGTAGTGGGTAGCGAGGGTGATCTCGAGGCCGCCGCCCAGCGCGGCGCCGTTGATGGCGGCCACGACCGGCTTGCCGAGCTGCTCCAGGCGCCGCAGCGGGCCCTTGATCTCGGACAGCATCTCCATGACCTGGGCGGCGTCGTTGGGGCCGACCTTCATCATGTCCTTGAGGTCGCCGCCCGCGAAGAAGGTCTTCTTCGCGGAGGTGAGCACGACGCCGGTGATGTCGTCCTTCTCTGCTTCCAGCCGCTCGACGGTCGCCGCCATCGACTTCTTGTACAGCGCGTTCATGGTGTTGGCGCCCTGGTTCGGGTCGTCCATGGTCAACACCACGATGCCGTCGGCGTCCTGGTCCCACGCAATCATGTTGTCAGTCATCAGTTTTTGTCTCTCCCTTGAGATGGCCGCGGGCGTCAGACGCGCTCGATGATGGTGGCGACGCCCATGCCGCCGCCGATGCAGAGGGTGATCAGGCCGTAGCGAGCGCCGCGGCGCTCCAGTTCGTCCACGACGGTGCCGAGGATCATGGCGCCGGTCGCGCCGAGCGGGTGGCCCATGGCGATCGCGCCGCCGTTGACGTTGAGCTTCTCGTCCGGGATGTTCAGGTCCTTCTGGAACTTCAACACCACGGAGGCGAAGGCCTCGTTGATCTCGAACAGGTCGATGTCGTCCACGGACAGGCCTGCCTTGGCCATCGCCTTCTGGGCGGCGGGCGTCGGGCCGGTGAGCATGATGGTGGAGTCCGCGCCGGACGTGGCGGTGGCGACGACGCGCGCGCGAGGGGTCAGGCCCGAGGCCTTGCCTGCCGCCTCGGTGCCGACGAGCACCAGTGCGGCGCCGTCCACGATGCCGGAGCTGTTGCCGCCGTGGTGGACGTGATTGATCTTCTCCACGAAGTGGTATTTCTGCAACGCAACCGCGTCGAAGCCGCCCATCTCGCCGATGCCCGCGAACGACGGGTTCAGCTTGGCCAGGTCAGCCACGGTCGTGCCGGGGCGGCGGTGCTCGTCGTGGTCCAGCACGGTGATGCCGTTGATGTCCTTCACCCCGACGACAGACTTGGTGAAATAGCCGCCGGTCCAGGCCTTGTCGGCCAGGTCCTGCGATCGCACCGCGTAGGTGTCGACATCTTCGCGGGAGAAGCCCTCGATGGTGGCGATCAAGTCGGCGCTGATGCCCTGCGGCACGAGGTAGCTTTGGTAGTTGGTCATCGGGTCGAGCATCCAGGCGCCGCCGTCCGAACCCATCTTCACTCGCGACATCGACTCGACGCCGCCCGCGATGACCATGTCGTCGAAGTCGGAGCGCACCTTCTGCGCGGCCATGTTGACGGCCTCGAGGCCGGACGCGCAGAACCGGTTCAGCTGCACGCCGCCGACGGTGTCGGGCAGGCCTGCGATCGTCACGGCGGTGCGGGCGATGTCGGCGCCCTGGTCGCCCACGGGTGAGACCACGCCGAGGAGCAGGTCGGAGATGCGGTCCTCGTCCAGGTTCGGGAACCGGGTCCGCAGTTCCTGGACCAGGCCGACAACCAGGTCGATCGGCTTGACCGAGTGCAGTGATCCGTTCTTGTTGCGGCCGCGCGGGGTGCGGATCGCCTCGTAGATGTACGCCTCTGTCGTCACTGTGACGGTTCCTTCCTGTGCGCCCGGCGGGCAGTCACCATGGGGTGGCTGTAGACACCGTAAAAACGCCCTCGCGATGGAGGACCGCGGTGTCGTGGCTAGCAACCACGATAAGACACCCCGATCCGGCTTGAAGACCGTGCCCATTGTATGCGAATCCCGGTTAACTTAGGAACCCCGTTCGGTCGCGGTGACCGGGCAGGTCCCACGAGCCGCGCCGCCGTGGAAAAAAAGTTGAAACGGAATGCTCCGTTCTGCTATAGTTCTAGCAGAACGCAGCCTTCCGTTTCAAAGGAGAAGACCATGACCACCATCCGCCCTTTCCGCGTCGAGATCGCCCAGGCCGAGCTGGACTACCTGAAGGAGCGGCTGACTCGGGCCCGCTGGACCCCCGAGCTGCCCGGGGCGGACTGGAGCCGCGGCGTGCCGGTCGAGTACCTGCGTGAACTCGCCGACTACTGGGCCAACGAGTTCGACTGGCGGGCGGCGGAGGCAGAGCTCAACCGCTGGCCGCAGTTCACCACGGAGATCGAGGGTCAGCAGATCCACTTCAAGCACATCCGGTCCGAGCGCGCGAACGCGCCGGCGCTGCTGCTTCTGCACGACAACCCCGGCGCGACCCTGGGCCTGCTCGACGTCATCGAGCCGCTGTCGCGGGACTTCGACTTGGTCGTGCCGTACTTCCCGGGCTTCGGCTTCTCCGGACCGCTGGCGAGCACCGGGTGGACAGTGCCGCGCGTCGCGGCGGTTTTGGCCGAGCTGATGACCCGCCTCGGGTACGACCGCTTCGGTGCGCACGGCGGCGGCGGCGGAGCGAACGTCTCGCTCGAACTCGGCCGCCAGGTGCCCGACCGGCTGATCGGACTGCACGTCAACGCCTATGTCGCCTTCCCGGACGAGAACATGGCCGGGCTGACCGACAAGGAGCAGGCCCGGCTGGCCACCATTGACCGGTTCATGAAGGACGGGATCGGCTTCAACATCATCATGTCCACCCGTCCGCAGACCATCGCGGCAAGCCTGGACGACTCGCCGGTCGGCCAGCTCGCGTGGATCGTGGAGAAGTTCAAGGAGTGGACCGACCCCGCGGCCGAGCTCCCGGAGGACGCGTTCTCCCGCGACCGCATCCTGACCGACGTGAGCGTGCAGTGGTTCACCCAGACCTCCGGCTCGATCGCGCAGAGCTACCACGACGTCGCCCACGATCCGCACGCGTGGGGCCCCAAGGCCCGGGTCACTGTTCCCACCGCGTTCGTGGTCGCCCCCGGCGACGTCACCATTCGCCGCTTCGCCGAGCGCGACGCCGAGGTCGCCCGGTGGACCGAGACCGACGCGGGCGGCGCCTACCTCGCCGCGGAGCAGCCGGACGTGATGGTCGCCGACATCCGCGAGTTCTTCGCCGAGCGTTGAGGCCGCTCCCATCGTCCAGAACGACCCGTGACGTGCGTCCAACGCACGTCACGGGTCGTTCTGGACGAAAGGGCTAGAAGCCGCTGCCGGTCGGGGGCAGGAAGCCCTGGCCCGGGCGGCTGTAGTTGTAGTTGTTCTGGTAGCGCTGGCGGCCGAAGCGGTCGCGCCCGAAGCGGTCGCAGCCGCTGCGGTCGTAGCCGGACCGGTCGTAGCCGAAGTTGTCGTAGCCGTGCCGGTCGTAGCCGGTGCGGTCGCGGCCGTTGCGGCCGAAACCGCCGCGGTCGCGGCCGAAGCGGTCGTAGCCGGAGCGGTCGCGACCATTGAGGCCGAAGCCGTCGCGTCCGTAGTCCTTGTGCACGAAGTCGTTCGGCGCGGCTACTGCGGGAATCGCGGGAGCCGCGGGTGCGGCGTCCGTGCCCGGGGCGGCGAAGGCGGGCGCGGCGACCGCGACCGAGGCCACGATCAAACCGGCCCCGACCGCGGCGCGCGCCAAGGCTTTTCGAATTCCACTCATGTGCATGATCGATCTCCTTGTTGTACGGAGCACCCCGACCCGCACTCCAATGTCCTTCTCGACCATACACACCGCCACAACCCCACTGAACCAATCATGGGATGATTGGTGCGCTCTCCCGACCAGTACGCCGCGCGGGACTATTCCAGTGGGCGGGCGCCGAGTTCGGACCGAAGCAGATTGAGGGCGGCGTCATCCGGGTCGATGCGCTCGGACTCCGGGACCGGGCGGGACGCCTCGTCCATCATCTCGCGCTCCTCGGCCGCGGTGGGCGGGGCGGGTTCGCGGGCGGGGGCCGCGTCGTAGGGGTCGAACGGTTCCGGCGGGAGCGGGACGTCGTCCGGCGGCGGAACCGGCGCGGCGGCCTTGGGCCGTGGCTCGGCGGCCGGGGGCGTGGGCGCGGCGCTCCCGGACTTGCTGCGGCGAGTGAAGGTCGGCGGAGCCTTCGCGGGGGCGGCGGGGCGCGAGCCGCGGGCGGACGGCGGTGTCGCGCCGG
>JABFVX010000279.1 GCA_013362555.1 Mycobacteriaceae bacterium | reverse complement strand
CGCGCGCTACGGGTGCAAACGGGGGCTACTCGGGGTGGTCGGCGATGGCTGCGAGGACCGAGTCGCCGTACTTGGCGAGTTTGGCTTCGCCGATGCCGGAGATTCCGGACAGGCCGGACAGGGCCTGGGGGCGGCGGGCGGCGATCTCGCGGAGAGTGGCGTCGTGGAACACGACGTACGCGGGAACGCCCTGCTCCTTGGCGACGGCGGCGCGCCAGGCGCGCAGGTGCTCGAACAGGTTCGCGGCCTCGGGAGCCAGGTCGACCGGGGCGGCCTTGGACTTGGCGACGGCGGCCTTGGCCGGTTTCGCGCGCTCCGGCTCCCGGCGCAGCGCGACTTGCCGCTCCTTGCGGAGCACGGCCGTGCTGGCCTCGGTCAGGGTCAACACCCCGTAGTCGCCGTGCACCGCGAGCAGGCCCTGGGCGAGCAGTTGGCGAATCACCCCGCGCCATTCCGCCTCGCGCAGGTCCGCGCCGACGCCGAACACGGAGAGCTCGTCGTGGCGGTGCTGGCTTACCTTCGGGGTCTGCTTGCCGAGCAGGATGTCGGTGACCTGTCCGGCGCCGAAGCGCTGGCTGCGCTCGTGGTCCAGCCGGTACACCGTGGACAGCACCTTCTGCGCGGCGATGGTGCCGTCCCATTTCTCCGGCGGCGACAAGCAGGTGTCGCAGTTGCCGCACGCCTGCCCGGTCTGGCCGAAGTAGGCGAGCAGTTGCACGCGCCGGCATTCGACCGTCTCGCACAGCGCCAGCATGGCGTCCAGGTGATGGCTGAGCTTGCGCTTGTGCGCGACGTCGCCTTCGGAAAGGTCAATGAGCTTGCGCTGCTGCACCACATCGGCCAGTCCGTAGACCATCCAGGCCGTCGAGGCGAGCCCGTCGCGGCCCGCGCGTCCGGTCTCCTGGTAGTAGCCCTCTACCGATTTAGGCAGATCGAGATGGGCGACGAAACGCACGTCCGGCTTGTCGATGCCCATGCCGAAGGCGATGGTCGCCACGATCACCAGCCCGTCTTCGCGCAGGAACCGCGACTGGTGCGCGGCGCGCGTGCGGCTGTCCAGGCCGGCGTGGTATGGAAGCGCTTCGATGCCGTTGGCGGACAGGAACTGCGCCGTCTTCTCGACCGAATTGCGCGACAAGCAGTAGACGATGCCCGCGTCGCCGGGGTGCTCGGTCCGCAGGAAGCTCAGCAGCTGCCGGTCGGCGGAATTCTTCGGCTCGATGCGGTACTGGATGTTGGGCCGGTCGAAGCCGGCGACGAACTGCTTCGAGTCGACGAGGTCCAGACGCTGGGCGATTTCGCGCCGGGTGGCTTCGGTCGCCGTCGCGGTGAGCGCGATGCGCGGCACGTCGGGCCAGCGCTCGTGCAGCATCGACAACGCCAGGTAGTCCGGCCGGAAGTCGTGGCCCCACTGGGCGACACAGTGCGCTTCGTCAATCGCGAACAGCGCGATCTTGCCCTGCTCGAGCAGCGCCAAGGCGGACTCGGACTGCAGCCGCTCCGGCGCGAGGTAGAGCAGGTCGAGCTCGCCCGCGGTGAACATCGCCTCGACCATCCGGCGCTCGTCCGGGTATTGGGTCGAGTTGAGGAAGCCGGCGCGCACGCCGAGCGCGTTGAGTGCGTCGACCTGGTCCTGCATGAGAGCGATCAGCGGCGAGACCACCACCCCCACGCCGGGCCGGACCAGAGCGGGAACCTGGTAGCACAGCGACTTGCCGCCGCCGGTGGGCATCAGTACCAGGGCGTCGCCGCCGCTGATCACGTGCTCGATGATGTCGGCCTGCGGGCCGCGGAAACTGTCGTAGCCGAATACCCGGCGCAGCACGTCCAGCGCGGACCTGTCCGCGGTGTCGACCGCCGCGGCGGCGGTCGGCTCGGTGTGCCAGTCATCGACCGGGCCGTCGTCGTACGGCGGCTCCTCGAAAACGGGGTACGGCTCGGCAAACTCGGGCGAATGCACACGGACAGCCTAACCGCCCCGGCGTTCCTGTCACGCGGTCGGCGGCGACCTCGAAAACCACGCTCCCCGATTGCAACCCGCGCATCCGCCGCGGGCTGCAATCGCGGACGACAGCGCTACTTCATGCCCTTGATGCGGCGGCCCAGCTCCCGCGTCACTTCGCGTTCGGCGGTGCGGCGGGCGAGATCCTGGCGCTTGTCGTAGGCCTGCTTGCCTTTGGCCAGGGCCAGCTCGACCTTGACCTTGCCGTCGCTGAAATACATCGACAGCGGGACCAGGGTTTGGCTGCTCTCCTTGGTCTTGCCGACCAGTTTCTCGATCTCGCGGCGGTGCAGCAGCAGCTTGCGGGTGCGGCGTGGGGAGTGGTTGGTCCAGGTGCCGTGGCCGTACTCGGGGATGTGCAGGCCGCGCAGCCACACCTCGCCGTCGTCGATGGTGGCGAACGCGTCCACCAGCGAGGCCTGGCCCTCCCGCAAGCTCTTCACCTCGGTGCCCACCAGCGCCACCCCGGCCTCGAAGGTCTCCAGGATCGCGTAGTTGTGCCGCGCTTTGCGGTTGGTCGCGATGACCTTGCGACCTTTCTCCTTCATGACCTACAGCCTAATTGGTCCGACAACTTCATTTGTCAGTTGTCCTGCTCGCGCACGTAGAACCGCAGCGTCGCGTAGGCGGTGGCGGCGGCGAAGAGGATGCCGACGGGGGCCAGGATGGCGGCGGTCAGAAAGACGTCGTCGAAGCCGATCAGCGGGATCACCTTGCTGGTGTCCTTCAGCGACTGGTCGATGACCAGGGGCTTGGCGATGACCAGGCATATCACGGCCAACACGGTGCCCGCCAGCGCCGCCGCCACCGCCTCGATCAGGAACGGCAGCTGCGTGTACCAGCGGGTGGCGCCCACCAGCCGCATGATGCTCACCTCCGCACGGCGGGTGAAGGCGGCGATCTGCACCATGTTCGCGATGAGCAGCAGCGCCGCGACGGCCTGCAGGATCGCCAGCCCGAAGGCGGCGTTCCGCAGTCCGTCGAACAACCCGACCAGGCGGTCCACGATGGCCTTGTCGTTGCGGACGTTGGCGACGCCGGGCCGGTTGTGGAATGAGTCGTAGATGTTGGCGTAGTCGTCCGGCCCGGCCATCTTCACCTTGAGGGAGGCGGGCAGCTTCATCGCGCTGATGAGCTGCGCCATGGCGGGCTGGTCCTTGAACGTCTTCTCTTTGGCCTCGTTCAGCGCGTCGGTGCGGCTGATGAACTTGGTCGAGACGACGCCCGTGGTGTGCTCCAGGTCTTCCAGCAGCGACTTGCACAGCTGCTGGTTGCAGTCCGGGTCGGCGTCGGCCACGTCGTCGGCGAGGTAGAGCCGCACTTCGACCTTGTCGAGGAAGTTGTCCTGGGTCTTGTCGGCCATCCGCACGGCGAGCAGGCCGCCGCCCAGCATGGTCAGCGAGATCGCGGTGGTGAGGATCATCGCGACCGACATTGTCACGTTGCGCCGCAGGCCTTCTTTGACTTCGGCGATGAGGAAGCTGAAACGCATGCGCTACCGCCCCATGCCGTAGGCGCCGTATGCCTCGTCGCGGACGACCCGCCCGTGTTCGAGCTCGATCACCCGCCTGCGCATCGTGTCCACGATATGGGGGTCGTGGGTGGCCATGACCACCGTCGTTCCGGTGCGGTTGATCCGCTCCAGCAGAACCATGATTTCGGTACTCATCTCCGGGTCGAGGTTTCCGGTCGGCTCGTCGGCCAGCAGCACCAGCGGACGGTTGACGAACGCGCGCGCGATCGCGACCCGCTGCTGCTCACCACCGGAAAGCTCGCCGGGGAGCCGATCCGCCTTGCCCGCGAGGCCGACCAGGTCGAGCACTTCGGGCACGGTGCGGTCGATGGTGCGGCGCGGCTTGCCGATCACTTCCAGCGCGAAGGCTACGTTCTGCTCGACGGTCTTCTGCTGCAGCAGCCGAAAGTCCTGGAACACCACCCCCACGCGCTGCCGCAGCTTCGGCACGTTCCGCGCGGCCAGCCTGCTGACATGGAAGTCGGCCACCCGGATGTCACCGGACGTGGCCGTCTCCGCCTTGAGCAGCAGCCGCATGAACGTCGACTTCCCCGATCCGGAAGCGCCGATCACGAACACGAACTCGCCCTTGTGGACCTCCATGTTCACTCGGTCCAATGCGGGACGGTTTGAGGTCTTGTACACCTTGGTCACGTTCCGCATGCTGATCACGTTCGGAGTGTAATTGGTCGCCCCGAACCCAAGATTGGCGGCGCATCAGCCCAACCCCCCAAGACAAGTACCTCCAGAACGACCCACGACGTGCGCCCAACGCACCCAACGGGTCATTCAGGAAGTACGCAACCCACAGGAGCGAAGCGAAGGCCGCGCGGTTGAGAGCGAAGCGACCAATGTCTCAGTG
>JABFVX010000147.1 GCA_013362555.1 Mycobacteriaceae bacterium | reverse complement strand
TCCGAGCCGGGCTCGGAACCGGCGACACCCGCGGCTCCGCCGCGGGTGTCGGCGCCCGAGAAGTAACGCCCGTGCAGTTCACGGTGCTCGGTCCGATGCGGTTCGACATGGGCGAGCGCAGCGCGGAGGTGGCCGCCGGACCCCGCCGCGACTTGCTGGCGATGCTGCTGTTGCGCGCCAACCGCACTGTCGCGAGCGACATCCTGCTCGATCGCCTGTGGCAGCAGCCGCGCAACGCGGACGCATTGCGCCGCTTGCGAGTTCATGTGCACCGCGTGCGCGCGACGCTCGACGACCCGGACCGGATCGCCGCCGAGTCCGGCGGCTACCGCTTGCGCGTCGATGACGGCGAACTCGACGCGGAACGCTTCTGCGACCTTGTCGACAGGGCCGCGGCGTGCGCCGACGAACCGAACACCTGTGTAGCGCTGATCCGAGCCGCCATGGCAATGTGGCACGGCGCACCCTACGAAGGCGTCGACCTGCCTGATGTTGCCGCCGAAGTGCAGCGGTTGGCGGAGAAACGCCTGGTCGGCCTGGAACTGCTGTTCACTGCCGAACTGCGCCGCGGCCGACCGGAATCCGTGCTCGACGAGCTCGCCGAAACCGTGGCCCGCCATCCCCTGCGCGAGCGATTGCAGGGCACGCTGATCACCGCGCTGCATCGCAGCGGCCGCCGGGCCGAGGCGCTCGCCGCGTTTCGCGCCGCGCGCAAGGTGATGGTCGACGAGCTCGGCTTGGAGCCCAGCGCGGAGCTTCGCGCATTGGAGCTGCGGATACTCCAGGACGAGCCGGTCCGAGCGAGCCCCGCGCCAGCGAGTGCGTCGCCTGGCCCGCGGCCCATGCAGTTGCCCTACAGCCCACCAGGATTCGTCGGCCGCGAAGACGCCTTGGCCGAACTCGACTGGCTCGGCTCCGAGGCGGACACGCCGCGGATATGCGCGGTGGTCGGCGCGGGCGGACTCGGCAAAACCGCGCTCGCGGTGCACTGGGCGCACCGGTCACGGGACCGGTTCCCCGATGGCCAACTGTTCCTGGATCTGCGCGGATACAGTGCAGAACAGCCGCTTTCCGCCTCCGAAGCCTTGGCGACACTGCTGCGGTCGGGCGGAATCGAGGGCGCCGCCATGCCGTCCGGTACGACCGAGCGCGCCGCGTTGTTTCGGACCATGGTCGCGGGCAGCCGAATGCTGCTGGTGCTGGACAACGCGCACAGCGCCGACCAGGTGCGACCGCTACTGGCCGGCGGCGATCGGTGCTTCGTCATCGTCACCAGCCGCGACGCCATGCCCGGACTCAGCGTCCGCGACGGCGCGCACCGCATATTTCTCGGGCCGATGACCGACCGCGAAGCCCGACTGCTGTTGACGACGACCCTGCGCCCGGCGCGGCCCGATCCCGAGGTCGCGACCCGGCTGATGGCGTTCTGTGCCCGCAACCCGTTGGCGCTGCGTATCGCCGCGGAGCGGCTCAGGTCGATCCGGAGCGGCGAGGTCGGCGAGTTCCTCGCCGACCTCGAGCAGCGCCGCGCGCTCGACGTGCTCGACATCGACGGCGACTCGAGCGCATCGATGCGGGCAGTGCTGTCGTCGTCGTACCGCCACCTGGAATCGGCGACGGCACAGCTGTTCCGGATGATCGGGGTGCACCCCGGCCACGATCTCGACGTCTACGCCGCCGCAGCGCTCGTCGACGCCGCCGACGCGGAGCACGTTCGGCGCGAACTGGGGCGGCTGGTCCGTGCGCACCTGCTCGAGGAGACCGCGCGGCGGCGATACCGGTGCCACGACCTGGTGCGCGCCTTCGCCCGTGAAGTCGCCGACGACGGCGACCAGGCGACGACGGCCCTGCGCAGGCTGCTCGAGTACTATCTCCGGACCGCGGTGCGGGCCGCCATTCTCGTCAACGCCCTCGACGAAGGCACCGTCGACGTGGAACAGCGCGGCGCCCAGACGACTGCTGCACCTGTGCTGCACACCCACGACGCCGCGCTCACCTGGCTGGACACCGAGCGGACGAATCTGGTGCTCGCCGTCGAGCAAGCCGCCCACACCGACAGCGCGGACGTCGTCACCGACTTTTCCACGGCGCTGGGCTGGTATCTCGACCTCGGGTGGCACCTCGACGACGCCGAGACGGTGCACCGGGCGGCAGTCGCGGTCGCGACCGCACGCGGCGACGGGGCGGCCCACGGCATGGCGCTGCGGCACCTCGCACTGGTCAAGAACCGCCGCGGCGACACGAGCGGCGCAGTGCCGGACATGGAACAGGCGGCGGCGCTGCTCGCGCCGACCGGCGACCCGATGAAACGCGCTGACATCGCCGCGGCGCTCGGGCTGCTGTACGCCCAGTCGGGCCGAACCGCCGACGCTGTCGCGCAATTGCGCCGCGCGGTCCAGCTGTACTACGAACTCGGGGAGCGGACGCAGGTGCACTGGCCGTTGACGCACTTGGGAAATCTGCTGGCGCGCCAAGGCCACTGGGACGAAGCCGAACAGCGCCTGCGCGCTGCGGTCGATCTCGCCCAGGAGTTCGCCAGCCTGCCCTCCCAAGCCCACGCCTTGCACGGCTTGGCCGTCCTGTGCCGCGACACCGGCCGCGGCGCCGAGGCCTCGCGAATGGCCGCCCAAGCCCTCGCCGCTGCCCGCGCGGCCCGCATCCCGCTGCTCGAGGGCCTCGTCCTGCACGAACTCGGCTCGATCCACGAACACCTCGGCGACGCCGAACAGGCCGCCCGGCGCCGCGCCGAGGCGGCCGCCGTCCTGCGCACGCTCACCCCGCAGTCCCGACTCCCCTGAAACGGCGGCGAAACGGCCGGGAAACGGCTGCGGCGAACGATTCCGGGCATGTCGGACAAGGACAGCTCGAGCAACGGCAGCGGCTCCCGAGACGCACGTATGCGGGGCAAGCGGATTCTGGCGGCCACGCTGACGCTGTGGCTGCTGCCCGGGGTGCTCGGCGCGGTCGCGATGGCCCAGCCCGCGGCCCTGCCGAGTCTCGATGGCGTGCTCGCGCCCGCACCGGTCGGGTCGTGGCGGGTCGACGCGCTCGACTGGCTGTCGGTCCGCGACACCAGTGGCGTGCCGCTGTCGAGCTACACGCTGGCGCTCGACTCCGGCAACAATCCGCTCGACCTGCTCCGGATGGGCGTAATCCTGCTGCTCGGTGTGGAGTTCGTCGGCTACATGGTCATCGTGACGCTGGCCATCGGACTGCTCGGCTACGCGCTGAGCTTCCGCTGGCTGGATCTGATCAGCGGAGCGCTCACGGGAGTCGCCGCGAAGGTGACCCAGCAGATCGCCACACCGCTGCTCATGGCGGTGGCGGCCGCGATCGGCGCGGTCTGCGTCGGATGGTTCGTGGTGCGGGGTCTGCCCGCCAAAGCCACCGCGCAAGTGGTGACGATGCTGGGCGTCGCGATCGTCGGAGTGAGCTACCTGGCGGATCCGCTGGGCGACGTGCTGTCGTCCGACGGCCTGCTGGCGCATGGTCGCGACCTCGGAATCTCCGTGGCGGCCGGCCTCAACGGCCAGTCCCATCCAGACCCCGGCGCCCTGACCGCGGCGATGCAAGCCGTGATGGCCGACAACTTCGCCCGGAAACCGGTGCAGGTGTGGAACTTCGGGCACGTCCTCGACCAGTGGCCCAGCTGCCGCGACGCGTGGAGCGGCAGCGTCCGCTCCGGCCGCGACGGCGCGGTGCTCGGCGCGATCAAGCAGTGCGGCGACAGCGACGGCTACGCCAAGGCCTCGACTCCCGGTATGGGCCAGCTCGGCACCGGACTGGTGCTGTTGCTGTGCGCCGCAGTCCTTTTGGTGTTCGCGGTCTACCTTGCGCTCAAGATAGTCCGCACTGCCCTGAACGCCGTCCACCACGGCCTGTTGGCCATATTCGGTTTCGCCGCAGGCGGATTCGTCTACGGACCCACCCAGACGTTCCTGGTCCGCAACCTGGTGGACGCCGTGGTTGCCGCGGGCCGAATGGTGGCCTACACCATCTTCCTCGGCGCCTATCTGCTCTTTCTCGGCGGCCTTTTCGAGCAGGCCCAGGGTCAGGTGATGGCGGTTCTGGTGCTCGGCTGCGCCGTCATGCTCGCTGCCGTCACGCAGTTGCGCAAGCTCGGCAGCGGCCTGTCCCGCGGCAACGACTGGATCGCCGACAGAGTCGCGTCGGCGATCCAGGGCCAGGCCGGGCGCAGCGGGGCGGGCGGCCGGGCGCTGGGCATGGGCCAGGGCGGCGCGGCCGCGAGTCTGCCCGGCGCCGCACTGGTAGCACTCGGTGCGCTGAACACCGTCAACTCCAACCCGCTCACCGGCATGGTGTTCCGCAACAACAATCCGCTGAACCAGTTCGCCCGAGGCAGGAAAGTCAAGTCTCGCCAGGATAT
>JABFVX010000264.1 GCA_013362555.1 Mycobacteriaceae bacterium | reverse complement strand
GCACGCCGCTGCGGCGCGCCGGCTCCAGCCCCCAGAACGCGCGCAGGAACCGGACCGGGGTGGCCGGGCCGGAGAACGCCCGCAGCACCCGCGCGCTGCGCGGTCCCCACTCCGCGACGAACCGGCGGTAGGCCCGCGCGTGCGCGGCCCCGCACGCGGCGGCGATGGAATCGCAGGTGGCGTCGAGGTCGCGGCGGAACACCAGCGGCGCCCCGCCCGGCGCCGGCGCGGGTGCGAAGGCCCACGGGTCACAGTCCAGGTAGCGGAGTCCGAAGTGCTCCAGTTCGAGTTCTTCGACGATTCCGGTGTGCCGGATCATCAGATGCGCCGAGGACCCGCGGTCCACCCGGTGCCCGGGAAAGCGCTCCACTGTCGACACGGCGCCGCCG
This sequence comes from Mycobacteriaceae bacterium, assembly GCA_013362555.1. Taxonomy (GTDB): domain Bacteria; phylum Actinomycetota; class Actinomycetes; order Mycobacteriales; family Mycobacteriaceae; genus JABFVX01. Next base: position 3,998 of record JABFVX010000264.1, on the reverse strand, counting down.
ATGACGACATCGCGCTCCAGCACCGCTACCTCGCGCCCCGCCCGCCCCAGATAGCACGCGGCAATCAAGGCATTGTGCCCCGAACCGACGACCGCGACGTCAATCACGGCGCATCCGCGTGACGGGGGCGCGGGTCGCTGTCGGCGTCACGGATCAGCGGGGGATTCGGCGGGGCGGGTTCCAGAGGCCCGGGTGGGTGGGCGGCAGCGGGCAGCGCAGGATGGCGAAGGGCCTGCGGTCGCCGGCGAAGGTGAAACGGCGGATCACGTCGGTGAAACCGAACCGGCGGTACAGGCGCCAGGCGCGGTTGCCCTCGTCGGCGATTTCGGGCGTGGACAGCAGCGCCGCACGCTCCGGTCTGCCGGTCAACAGCCGGGAGAGCAGTCGCTCGCCGAGGCCGCGTCCCTGCCAGTGCGGGTGTACGTGCAGTTCGGTCACCTCGAAGTAATTGCCGAGCAGCTCGTGCGTCTCGCGGGCGGACCAGCCGGTGCGCCGCATGCCGTTGTGCACCTGCTGGTGCCACCACTGGTGCGGCGCCCCCCGGTAGCCGTAGGCGATGGCGACGATCGGCGCGGCGCGCGCGTCGAGGCGGTCGTCCGCGTCGGGAAGCAGGGCGGCCACCGACCGCCAGCCGGGACGGCTGGTGTGCTCGGTCCAGGTGGGCGCGCGGTGGCGTGCGGTGCCGGGCGGGTAGTCCATCGCCGCGACGTACACACCGAGTGCGTCGTCCAACCTGGCTCGTAGATCCGCCGCCGAGAAATCCACGATTCGCGGATCCGCGTCGGCGGGGACGGAGGCGCCTGGGTGGTATTCGACGGCTGTCATCAGCTCGCTTCTGTTTCGGTGCGCTCAATTCTTGTCAGTGGGTCTCGATAGTATTCAAGTCGTCGAATGAGCATTCGAGTAAGGCGCGCCGGACTTGGTGCCCGCGGGCCGGGTTTCGAAGCGGAGGTGTGCCGAAATGGCAAGTCGGACGAGTTTGGCGCTGGCACGGGCAGATCGGCTGTTGATGCAGGCAGCGGGCGAGCCGCAGCCCGCGGAGCGGTTCCGGTTGGCGTATCTGGCGGCGTTGCGCGGGGCGGGCGCGGTGGTGGACTCGCCGGTCGCCGCGCGCGGCCGCGGGCGCTCGCGCAACGCTTGGGTGCTGTTGGTCCGAGCGGCTCCCGAATTCACGATGTGGGCGGATTACTTCGCTGAATTCTCCGATACCAGGGCGGCGTTGGAGGCGGGAATTTCGCGCACCGTCACGGCGCGCCACGCCGACGAGTTCTTTGCCCGGGTCGGCGCTTTCCTGCACGACGTCGAGGACCTCATCGGAGACCCGGCCCGCATGCGCGCCGACGACGCAGGCCTCACGGCTTGACGCGTCCCTGGTCCGCCCGCGACTCGGCACGCGTCGCGGGCTCGGCGGGCGAGTTTCGACATGTGTGACTCGAGTCGGTGGTACTGCCCAGAGTGAACTCGTATCATGGTGGCAGTAGCCGCCAACGTCGGTTATCGCCTCGACAGCTCTTCATTCGGGGCACCAGTTCCCTAGCGCCGGGGGAGGTACCGTGCCACTCTCCGACCACGAGCAGCGCATGCTCGAACAAATCGAGAGCGCGCTTTACGCCGAAGACCCCAAATTCGCATCCGCCGTTCGAGGCGGACGGTTCCGCAGTGCCGCGAGTCGACGTCGACTTCAGTTGGCCGCGTTGCTGCTTACGGGTCTGGTGCTCTTGGTGGCAGGCATCGCGTTGCCGGTGAAGCCCGGCGGATTCCCGATCATAAGCCTCGTCGGCTTCGTCGTGATGTTCGGAGCGGGCGTGCTGTTGCTGCCCACCGGCGCGTCTCTCACCGGCGGCGGCAAGGCCCGCCCGAGCGGCTCCTCCCCAGGCAAGCAGCAGAAGAAGTCGGGCGGCTTCGCCTCCAGGATGGAAGAGCGCTTCCGCCGCCGCTTCGAGCAGGACTGAGCCAAGCCCCCTCCCTCACACCCGAATCGCGCGGTGACAACCCCCCGCGATTCGGGTGTACCCGGGTGCGATCCAGGGTCGGCGGCCCACCGGCGGTCGCTCTGCCCCCGCTTGCCCCACCTTGCCCCACAGGGGCGGGATCGCGGCCTGGAGGTGCTGGAGTCGGGGTTTATGACCGGGTGGTGAATGCGCGGCAAACCCTGAGCGTGTCCGGACCGGACTGGAACGCCCCACCGGCAGTATCCTCTCTACCTGCTGTTTTGTGTCGACGATCGGCGCAATTCCGCGCGGTGCGCGTTGATTGTGGGGGAAAGTGGGGTAATGTGGTGCCCGTTGGAGAACGGAGGGCGGCCTGTATGGGAGGTGTCGAGTGTTTCTCGGTACCTATACGCCCAAGCTCGACGACAAGGGGCGACTGACGTTGCCTGCGAAGTTCCGGGACGAGTTGGCGGGAGGGTTGATGGTCACGAAGGGACAGGACCACAGCCTCGCCGTTTACCCGCGCGAGGAGTTCGCCGCGCTGGCGCGGCGGGCCGCGGCGGCGTCCCGGAGTAATCCGCAGGCGCGGGCGTTCGTCCGCGGTCTCGCGGCGGGAACGGACGAGCAGCGTCCGGACGCGCAGGGCCGCATCACGCTGTCGGCGGATCACCGGCGCTACGCGAGCCTCGAAAAGGACTGCGTCGTGATCGGCTCCGTCGACTTCCTCGAAATCTGGGACCAGCGGGCATGGGATGCCTACCTGGCCGAACACGAAGAGGACTACTCACAGGCACGAGACGAATCACTGGGCGACATCTTCTGACTCGCGCTCCCGCGCGACGCAGGCAGCCCGCAGGCGAATGCTCCGCGGCCTTTGCCCGAACGACCCCTGACGCACTTCCCCGGCGCCAGGTGTCCGGTCGGGCAGGGACCACGGCGCACTCGCCCCTCGCCAAGCCGCGTGAACCGCGGCGCGAACAGACGCAGAGGGGAGGAGGACGATGAACGACCAGGTCAGGCATGTTCCAGTGCTGTTGGAGCGCGCCGACGAGCTGCTCGGCCCGGCGCTGGCCGGCGACGAGCCTGTCGTCTTCATCGACGCCACCCTCGGGCTCGGCGGGCATTCCGAGCATTTCCTGCGCGCCTACTCGAATTTGCGGCTCATCGGGTTGGACCGCGACCCCGACGCGCTGGCACTGACGACCAGGCGGCTGGCGCCTTTCGCCGACCGCGTCACCCTGGTGCACACCCGGTACGACGGCATTGCAGGCGCCGTGGCGCAGGCAGGCCTCGGCCTGCCGGTGCGCGGCGTCCTCTTCGACCTCGGGGTGTCGTCGATGCAGCTGGACGAGGCCGACCGCGGCTTTGCCTACTCCGTCGACGCGCCGCTGGACATGCGGATGAACCCGACACAGGGCCGGACGGCCGCGGACATCCTCAATACCTACAGCCACGGGGAGCTGGCTCGGATCCTGAAGGTCTACGGCGAAGAGCGGTTCGCGGGCAAGATCGCGAGCGAAGTGCTGCGCCGCCGAGACAAAGAGCCGTTCACCACCAGTGCCCCGCTCGTGGAACTCATCTACGCGGCCATCCCCGCGGCGGCGCGGCGCACCGGCGGCCACCCGGCCAAACGCACCTTCCAGGCGCTGCGGATCGAAGTCAACTCCGAGCTGGACTCGCTGCGCGCGGCGGTGCCTGCGGCGCTGGACGCACTCGCGCCGGGCGGCCGAGTGGTGTTCATGTCCTATCAGTCTCTGGAAGACCGCGTCGTCAAACAGGAACTGACAGCCCGCACCACGTCGCGCACTCCGGTGGGGCTGCCCGTGGAACTGCCCGGGATGGGCCCGGAGTTCCGGCTGCTCACTCGCGGCGCGGAGCGGGCGAGCGAGGAGGAGATCGCGCGCAATCCGCGCTCGGCCCCGGTGCGCATGCGCGCCGCCGAGCGGATCGCGCCCGACGACAGCGTCCGCGTCGAGAACGCCGCGCGGACGCCGCACCAGTCAGTACAGGGGGAGAGACAGTGAATCGGGGAGGAATGACCACCGCACGACCCACGCCGCGCGCCAC
>JABFVX010000031.1 GCA_013362555.1 Mycobacteriaceae bacterium | reverse complement strand
CTCCACCCGTAGCGCGTGTCTACACCCGCAGCTGCGGGTGTAGACACGCGCTACGGGTGTAGGGATGTGAATCCGCCTCGGGGCCAACGGCAACGGGCTTAGCGTGCGGGCATGGCAGAGGCGGAGCGGCTGGAGCCGACGCGGCGGGACCGGGTGGCGGGCCTGCTTGCGCGGGTGGGCGCACACGGGGTCGCGCTGCGGCGCGGCGCGGCGGCAGGATTGGCGGGGTTGGGCCTATTACTCGCGGTCCGGGGCAATCCGGAGGCGGAGCGAGTGGCGGTCGTGGTCGCCGCGCGAGACCTCGGACCGGGGCGGCCCCTGGTCGCCGCGGATGTTCGGGTAGCGCGGCGGGAGGCGGCGGCGGTACCGCCCGACGGGACCTTCCGCGACCCGCAAGACCTGGTCGGGCGGACCGCGGCGGGACCGGTGCGGGCAGGCGAGACGGTGACCGACGTGCGAGTGGTCGGCTCCCGCCTGGCGGCCGCGGCGACCGGCGATCCGGATGCGCGCGTCGTGCCGGTCCGGCCCGCCGACGCCGGTGTTGCCGCAATGTTGCACGCGGGGGACCGGGTCGATGTGATCGGCGCGGGAGACCACGGCGCCGAGGGAGCGGCCAAGTCCGCGGTTCTGGCCCGGGACGCCGTAGTGGTCATGGTGGCCGAGCAAGACCACGCCCGTTTCGGCACCCGATCCGGCGATCGGATGGTCCTTCTGGCGATGCCTGCCCGATCCGCAACATCAGTGGCGGGCGCGTCGCTGAATAGCGATTTGGCGCTGGTGTTCCATTAAGATCCCCGCGGAAGCTATTTCTCAGCTACTTCGCTCGTTGTTCCATCGACCGATGGGAGACCAACCATGCTCAAGGGTTTCAGAGACTTCCTGATGCGCGGCAACGTGATCGACTTGGCCGTCGCCGTGGTGATGGGCACCGCGTTCACTCAGGTCGTCACCGCGGTCACCAAGAGCATCATCCAGCCGCTGATCAACTTGCTCAGCGCGCCGGGCTCGCGCGAGGGCTGGGGCTTCCATCTGAACTCCGCCAAGCCGGACACCTTCATCGACCTCAGCCAGATCCTCACGGCGCTGATCAACTTCGCCGCCATCGCCGCGGTGCTCTACTTCGTGCTGGTGCTGCCCATGAAGACCGCCCAGCGCCGCAGGGGCGTCGAAAAAGAGTCCAAGACCGAGAACGAACTGCTCACCGAAATCCGCGACGCTCTCACGTCCGGCCGCGCCTGACCCCTTCGGGTTCCATTCCCCCCGCAGTGAAACGAGGAAATCCGGAATGAGATTCACGCCGGCACTGGCAACCGCGGCCATGACCGTCGCCGCGGTCGCGATCACCGCAGCCGCCGCCAATGCGGCGCCCAAACCCAAAGCGCCGGATACGAAAGCCCTTCCCAGAGCGGGCACCGTCGTCTGCCCCAAGTCACCGGACCCGGAGAATCCGCTCGCGCCGATCCCGGCCCGCGACCCGCGCTGCGGGCTGACCGACAAGGAAATCCTGCCGGGCATCAAGCTCCGCAGCAACGCCTACTACCGCCAGTTCTCGGTGATCGGCCCGGACGGATCGCTGACCTTGTTCGGCAGCAGGCATTTCCAGCTCCGCAACCGCGAAGGCAATCTGATCGCCGGCCAGGACAAACCCCAGCACATACCGTTCGGACGCGAGATCACTCCGCCACCTGCCCGTTCCCACCAGACGAACAGCAGGCAGGCGTTTTATGAGCGGCTGTGGCGGGTGAACACCAACACCCCGCTCGGGCTCTACACCGGAGACTTGACCGACATGTCGGTTTTCTTGCTCACCCCGATGGGCTCGCTCACCGTGCAGGCGCCGGGCACCGGCAAGAATCGGTTCGAACCCGGGGCAAGCAACCCGAACGATCCGAGCGGGCGAGCTCCCGAACTGCTGAACAACTTCCAGGTGATCGACAGCGACGGCCGCTACGTCATGGGCGACGCTCTGACCTTCGGCGCGCCGACGCAGAACTGGCCCAATGCCGCCATCCCCTGCCCGAATGGATCGGTGCCCATCGTCCCGCAGAAGCTGGACAAGAAGGGCAAGGCCGTCAAGCTGAAGCGCGAGCCCGCGCCGGTGTGCGTCGTTCCCGGCCAGACGCCGACCGCCAAGGTCAAGACCGCCGACGGCAAAGACGCGCCGCCGGATCCGAATGAGCGCGAGATCACCAGGCAGAAGGACATGAACGACGCCTGGAGCGCGGTAGGCACCCAGTTCGGCATCGCCGTCAGTGTCGGAGCGCTCATCGGCGGCATGGCCGGACTGGCTCTCGGGTGCATCATCGGGCTCGGCATCGGCCTCACCGGCACCGGCGAGGCCCTTCCGGCCGTCGGGTTCGTCGGGACCTGCCTGGGCGGCGCGACGCTGGGCGCGAGCATCGGCGGCACGCTCGGCAGCCTCCTGCTCGGCGTCCCGGTCGGAGTGGCGGCAGCGGCCAACGCCATGAACACCCTGCGGCTGGAAGGCGACGTCTCCCAGCCGCTGAACCACGCAGGGCTCGACCCCAAGGTGGCTCGCCTGTTCCCCTCGTTCGGCCTGCGCTAGCCAGCGAATCCAGAATGACCCGTGACGTGCGCCTAACGCACGTCACGGGTCATTCTGGATTCAGCTGTGGTGGGGCGGGACGTTGTTGCGGTGCCAGTCGTCGGAGGAGGCGTCCGCCTCGTGAGGGTCGCGTTCGTCGGTAGTGGTATCGGGGAGGACGTCGCCGAAGATCTCAGCCAGGCGATTCTTGTCGACCGGCTTGCGCGGCGGCTTCGACTCGGCCATGTCGAGCGCTACTGCTCCAGTAGACCGGAGAGTTCCCCGATGACGTGTCCCGCGAGCGGACCGAGAGTCGCCATGCCGTCGCGGATCGCGACGCGCGAACCCGCCAGGTTGACAACCAAGGTGCTCCCGGACACGCCTGCCAAGCCGCGAGACAGCCCCGCCTCGAGCGAGCCCGCGGCCAAGCCGGAGGCCCGCAGCGCTTGCGAAATCCCTTCCAGCTCGCGGTCGAGCACCTCGCGGGTGGCGTCCGGGGCGACGTCGCGGGGCGAGACGCCGGTGCCGCCGACCGAGATCACCAAGTCGACACCGCCGATGACCGCGGTGTTCAGTGCGTTGCGGATCTCTATCTCGTCGTTGGCGACCGTGACGATCGCGTCTACCAGAAAGCCCGCTTCGGTGAGCAGTTCGGTGACCAGCGGACCCGTCGAGTCACCGCCGTCACCATGCGCCGTGCGGTCGTCGATGATCACGACAAGCGCACGGCCGGCGACCTGGGCATCGATTTCCATGGTGCCCACCGTATCCCGCTCCGCCGACATCCTGATCACCGGCCACCGTCGGACGACGCGAGAGTGACCTCGACCGTCTTGGTCGGCCCGTTGTTGGGTTCGCGGTAGGTCAGCGTGACCTTTTCGCCGGGCATATACGAGCGAACCGCGGCGATCAGCGCATTGCTGGAGTCGATGATGCGGCTGTTCAGCTTGGTCACGACAGAGTCGACCGGGATGCCCACCTTGGCCGCCGGACCGTCCTGAGTGAGCCGCACCACCAAGGCGCCGTCGTCGATGTCCTGGTCACTGCGCACCTCGATGCCGATCACCGGGTGCACCGCCTTGCCGAACTTGATCAATTGCTCGGCTATGCGCTTGGCCTGGTCGATGGGGATCGCGAAGCCGAGGCCGATGGAGCCGCTCTGCTGGTCGGGGCCGCCGCCGAGGCTGGCGATGGCGGTGTTGATGCCGACGATGTTGCCGTTCATGTCGGCCAGCGCACCGCCGGAATTGCCCGGGTTGATCGCGGCGTCGGTCTGGATCGCGTCGATCACCGAGCCCGCCCGGTCTCCGGCGGTGGGGTTGGTGGCGACCGGCCGGTTCAACGAGGACACGATGCCCGTGGTCACGGTGCCTGCCAGCCCCAGCGGCGAGCCGATGGCGACCACCTGCTGGCCGACCTGGAGGTTCTTCGACGATCCGAACGACGCCTGCTTCAGGTCGTTCTTGCCGGTCACCTTGATCACCGCGATGTCGTATACCGAATCGCCGCCGACCAGGGTCGCGGGAGCGGTCGTCCCGTCACTGAACACCACGCTCATCTTGGCGCCGCGACCGGCGCCCGAGGCGACGTGGTTGTTGGTGAGGATGTAGCCGTTCTTGGCGTCGATGATCTCGCCGGACCCCTCGCCCTCGCGCTCGTTGCCCTGCACCTTGATCATCACGACGCTGGGCAGCACCTTCTGCGCCACCGACTCGATGGACCCGGAAGGCGCCCTGGCGGGCGCGCCGGAGTCGCTGCTGCTGTCGGACGCCGACGAGCTCGAGGCGGATTTGTCGTCGGACAGCGCACCCCCGACGACGCCGCCGACACCGCCCGCCAGCAGCGACAGTGCGACTGCGC
>JABFVX010000193.1 GCA_013362555.1 Mycobacteriaceae bacterium | reverse complement strand
GGTAGTTGCCACGCTGCCGACGCAGCTGCAGCTTCCCGGGCGGACGCTCGACCTCGACCCCGCCATCGACGGCACCGGCAAGACCGTGGCTTTCCGGCCCTCGCCCGAGGCACGCGAAGTGCTTCAGCACATCAGCGGCGTGGACAACCTGATCCGGATCGCCCAGGCCAACGCGGGACCGGCCATCGGCGGTGCGATTCTCGGGGCGCTGCTGCTGTTCTGGCTGCCGATCGTGGGCTGGATCGGCGGCGCCGTGGTCGGCGCGCTCGTCGCTCTGCACCTGGTCGCCGGTCCGGCCTTCGACCGCGCCCTCGGGGACGCGCTCTCGGGCCGCTGATTTCTTTCCGGAACGGCCCGCGAGTTTCGCCCGGCGCAACTCGCGGGCCGTTCCGGAAATCGGCGATCTCGGTAAGTCAGTCGCGGAGGAAGCGCGAGGCGATGCGCCAGAAGATCTCGTCGTCGATGGTGGTGAAATCCCAGCTGTCGGCCACCACGCGGGAAACGTCGACGATGGATTCGACGTCGAAGTCGTCGCGGGAGGCGCTGCCTTTGGTTTCGAGGGCCGCCACCACATAGGCGGTAGCCACTTCCCTCGACCAGGCTCCGGGCGGGCAGGCGACGGGCATTTCTTGCATCGGACCTCCATACCGAGACGGCGACAGGACATGACCCGGGCTTGCAAGACGCTCCGGGATGTCTATCACTTGCATCGTTGCGGCAGGACCGGAGTCGCGGAACGTTACGGAAACGAGGCTATTTCGTAGCAATCCGATGCCTGCGGGCTCGGGCGATCCAGCTCACCGCGCGCGAGTCCGGCGGTAGCGGTACACAACCGCGAAATATCACGGTAGCGTTGTTGCCCATGAGCATGGTGCTGCATGCGGCGATGGACACCTACAACGTACTGGCTCAGGCGCCGTTCGGGAATGTGCAGCCGGAAGCCCCGCCCGGAGCGGACGGCCTGAACCGGATTCTGCGGTGGCTGATGTGGTTCGTCATGCTGTCCGGGCTGACCGGGATCATCTTCGCGGGCGGCAAGTTCGCCTGGGAGAAGTGGACCGGCGGCGCGCTGGAGTCGCCGAAGATGGTGGCGGGCGCGGCAATCGGCGGCGTCGTCGCCACGAGCGCGGGATCCATCATGAACGCTGTCGTGCTGAATCGGTGAAGCCCGCACTCGCAGAGCAGAATTGACAACAATCGCGTTCCATCAGCGTAATCTGTAGCGCATGAGCATTGTTGTCCAAGCGATGGTGGACGCCTCCGGCGTGCTTGCCCAACAGTTCAACAACGTGGCGCCCGAGGCCCCGCCGGCCGCGGACCGGTTGATGAAGCTGGTGCGGTGGTTCATGTGGTTCGTCATGCTGTCCGGGCTGACCGGGATCATCTACGCGGGAGGCAAGTTCGCCTGGGAGAAATGGACCGGCGGCTCCCTGGAATCACCGCAGCGCATTGCGGGCGCTGCCATCGGCGGCGTGGTCGCCACCAGCGCGGGATCCATCATGAACGCCGTCCTCGCCAACTAGCGATCCTTATCCAGAATGACCCGTGACGTGCGTTGAACGCACGTCACGGGTCATTCTGGAGGTCTGGCAGGCCTGGAGGTCTGGCAGGCCTGGAGGTCTGGCAGGGCTGGAGGGTCTGGCAGGGCTGGATGTCTGGCAGGGCTGGAGGTCAGGCGGGCTGGAGGGCGGCGGCTATGAGGGCGGCGTAGGCGGCGCCGCCGCGGGCGTTGGGGTGGAAGGGGGCGGCGGGAGCCGCCGGGATCGCGGGTTCGATCCAGCGGACATCCGCAGCTGCGCAGGAGTCGTGGCCGCGGCTCGCGGTCCGAAGGTCGACGAAGGCGGCCTGGTGGGCGGCGGCTTGGGCCGCGATGAGATCGCCAAGGCGGTCCACGGTCGCCTGCAGGTAGTCGGCGTCGCGCGGCTGGATCGGCGCGGCGAGCGTGGGACAACCGCCGGGGCGCAGGTACTTTCCGTAAGACGTGACGACGATCCGGGCGCGCGGCGCGCGGCGGTGGATTTCGGCCAAGGCGACGCCGACGGCCGCGCCTGCCGCCTCCACCTTCCGAGCGAGCCGGTCGGCGCCGCCGGCAGTGAACCTGTCGACGCACCCGCGGCCGGGCTGCAGGCTGACACAGCTCATCAAATCGGTGAACAAGCCGGCGTCATTGGCACCGATGGTGACCGTGACGAGGTCGGTGTCGAGGCTCAAGGCCTGGTACTGCGGCGTGACGCCGCGGCCCCACGCGGGGCCGGGAGTGCCGAGCTCCTGCGCCTTGGCGCCGGAACACGTGGCGTTGCGGAAACTGCGGATGCCGAGCCGGTTGGCCAGCTGCGCGGGGTAGCCGTTGTCCACCGATTGCAGGCAGATCGGCGAACCGCCGTTCTGGGTCGGCACCAGCGGCGCCGCCGCGAATGAATCGCCGAGCGCGACATAGTGCCGATAGCCCCCGGGTGCGGGCGTCGCCCCGGCCGGCGCGGGCGGGATCAGGACGGCGGCAATGGCGGCAATGGCGGCGCACCCGGCTGGCAGGCGTTTCATGGCTTCCTCCGGGGAGATAATCTGTACGAATGCACAGATTATCTTGACCTGTTCGATTGCACAGGTATTTCGGCGGATCAGTCGTCGACTGGACCGACTACCCTGCGCAGCTGCGGCGATCGCGAGATGTCCGGCTCCCCGACGTGGGCGACGGCCAACGCGCGCAGGGCTTGGAACAGCGCCTCGGCTTCGATCTCCGGTGTCCGCGGGCGGCCGAGCCGGTGCAGCAGGAAACCGTCGATCATGGCCACCATCTGTTCCGCCGCGGCCGCGGGGCGGTGTGCGCCGATGCTGCGCATCACCTGCTCGGCCAACGTTTCGAACTGCTCGAGCGCCCGGGTTACCGGCAACTCCAGCGCCGGTCGCCTGCCGCCGTCGAGGTAGAGCTGGAACTGGGCGATCACCGCGGTGCGTGAGCGCGCGGCGGTGACAGCGATGCCCCGAAGCAGTTCGTCGAGAGTGGGCCGAGCCTCGACAGCCGCGGCCAGCATCGGGGCGAACTCGTCGATTCGATCCCTGACCTGGAGCGCGAGCGCCTCGTCGACGAGATCCTGCACCGACGCGTAGAAGTACCCGGTGGTCGCGGCCGGGAGCCCGGCGCGCGCGGCCACCCTGCGGTGGGTCACCGCGCCCGGGCCCTCCTCGGCGATCAGCTCGAGCGCGGCGCGAACGAGCGCCTCGCGGCGCAGTTTGCTGCGCTGCTGGCGCGGCGGTTCGCGTTTGGGGTTCGGCATGTGTGCGTGACCTCTTTGGTGCAGCGACGACGTTTCGGCATCAGAGCATGCCCCACCAGTAGAAGAGGCAGGCGAGCACCCAGACGGCGGCGGTTTCCACGCCGACCATGATCCCCAATAGTTCCGAAGGTCGCCGGTTTCGCTTTTGGGTGGTGTACTTAGAGCGCATTTGCGAAGAAACTCTCCAGGATGACCCGTAACGTGCCGCTAACGCACGTCACGGGTCATTCTGGAGAGTTGGCCGCGCTTCGCGGCAATACCGAAAAGTCGGAAGGGTTTGCCCGTGGAAACCATCGTCCTGCTGCTGATACTGGCGACCCTCGGGCTGGTCGTGTCCCAGCCGACGAAACGGTCGCTGCTGGTGATGGGCGGGGGTTCGCTGCTGTGTGTCGCGGCGGCGTTCCTGGCGCACTCCCACGACACTCTGCTGTCGTAGCGGCCGAAGCGGCTGCGTGCGTGACACCCCAGCGAGGAGGACCGGATGACCACCACCGCGTACGCCGGTGATCGGACTGCCGCGCGCGCCGGCACGCAGGCGTTGGGTCGGGCCCTCCCCTACGTTTTCGTGCTCGGCGTGTGCGCGGTGCTGGCGAGCGGGTACATCGCGCAATGTGCCGGGTCGGCGCATCCCTGCCCGCTGGGCGTGATCCAGCGAATGGGGCTGATGCTCACGGCCATCGGGCCCGCTTGGATCCTGGCCCGCGGCGTCGCGGCCTCGCGGATCACGGCGTCCGACTACACCACCGGTTTCGGCTTCGCGGCCGTAGCCGCGCTGGTGTCTGCCGCGGTGTCGGCGGCACGGCCGGATTCGCACCGCCCGGTCCCGCACGATTCCGGTTACGGGGCGGCATTTCTCGGCCTGCATCTCCATTCGTGGGCGCTGATCGCCTTCTCGCTCGCCGCCCTGGTGGCCGCCGGAGCCTGTCTGGCCGCCGGCGAACTCGCACTGGAACAGGTCCGGTTCACCGGACCGGCCAGAACCGCGCTCGCCGTGCTGGCCGCGGTCGTCGCCGCCGGCGTCGTCATCACGTTCCTGGAATCGGGCCTGCACTGGACCCTGCCCGCCAATCCCAGCCGATACCGCTTCTTCGATCTGTTCCGCTAGCACGGCCTTGCACCCGTTGCGCGCGTGTACATC
>JABFVX010000509.1 GCA_013362555.1 Mycobacteriaceae bacterium | reverse complement strand
GTTACCGCGTTTGGGGATCATCTGATCCAGAACTACCCGTGACGTGCGTTGGACGCACGTCACGGGTCGTTCTGGAGATCGGGTTACTTCGCGCCGACCAAGTCGATCACGAAGACCAGGGTCTTGCCGGACAGGCGGTGGCCGCCGCCCGCCGGGCCGTAGGCCAGGCTCGGCGGGATGGTGAGCTGCCTGCGGCCGCCGACCTTCATCCCGGGAATGCCGTCCTTCCAGCCCTGGATCAGGTTGGTCAGGGGGAAGGTGATGGTCTGGCCGCGGTCCCACGACGAGTCGAACTGCTCACCGGTGTCGTACTCCACGCCCACGTAGTGCACCTCGACAGTGCCGCCCGCGACGGCCTCGGCGCCCTCGCCCACGACCTGGTCCGCAATGACGAGTTCCGTCGGCGCGGGGCCGAGCTGAGGTTCGATCTCCGGTTTGGTCATATGTGAATCCTTCGTGTCAGCGGGTTTCGATGCTGCGGTATTCGCGTTCGCCGTAGCCGACGTAGATCTGGCGCGGTCGCCCGATCTTGATCGGCTCGGAGTGCATTTCGCGCCAGTGCGCGATCCAGCCGGGCAGCCGACCCATGGCGAACAGCACCGTGAACATCCGGGTCGGGAAGCCCATCGCACGGTAGATCACGCCGGTGTAGAAGTCGACATTCGGGTACAGCTTGCGCTCGATGAAGTAGTCGTCGGTCAAGGCCGCCTCTTCCAGCGCCTTGGCGACGTCCAGCAGTTCGTCCGGGCCGCCGAGCTTGGTGAGGATCTGGTCGGCGGTCTTCTTCACGATGGCCGCGCGCGGGTCGTAGTTGCGGTAGACGCGGTGTCCGAAGCCCATGAGCTTCACCCCGTCTTCCTTGTTCTTGACCTTGCGCACGAACTCCTTGACGGCCGAATCGACGTCGCCGCCGTTGGTCCGCGCCTGGATGCCCTCGAGCATCTCGAGCACCGCCTGGTTGGCGCCGCCGTGCAGGGGACCCCACAGCGCGTTGATGCCGCCGGAGATGGACGTGAACAGATTCGCGTCCGAGGAGCCGACCATCCGCACCGTGGAGGTGGAGCAGTTCTGCTCGTGGTCGGCATGCAGGATCAGCAGCATCTCCAGCGCGGCGACCATGTCGGGGTCGACCTCGTAGGGCTCGGCCGGGAACCCGAACGTCATCCGCAGGAAGTTCTCCACCAGGCTCAGCGAGTTGTCCGGGTAGAGGAACGGCTGGCCGACCGACTTCTTGTAGGAGTAGGCCGCGATGGTGGGCAGCTTCGCGAGCACCCGGATGGTGGACAGCTCCACCTGCTCGGGATCCTTCGGGTTCAGCGAGTCGGGGTAGTACGCCGACAGCGCGTTCACCGCGGACGACAGCACCGGCATCGGGTGGGCGTTGCGCGGGAAGCCGTCGAAGAACCGCTTCAGGTCCTCGTGCAGCAGCGTGTGGCGGCGGATCTTGTCGGTGAACGTCTCCAGCTCGGCGGTGGACGGCAGCTCGCCGTAGATCAGCAAATAGCTGACCTCGAGGAAGGACGAGCCTTCGGCCAACTGCTCGATCGGGTAGCCGCGGTAACGCAGGATGCCCTTGTCACCGTCGATGTAGGTGATAGCGGACTGGGTGGACGCGGTGTTGACGAAGCCGGGGTCAAGTGTCGTATAGCCGGTGGCGGCCAACAACTTTCCCAGTTCGATGCCGTCATTGCCCTCAGTCGCTTTCGCCAGCGGCATGGTGTATTTGCCGCCGGGATAACTGAGAGCGAACTCGGCTGCGGTGGCAGGAATGTCGCTGGGACGTGTCCCATTCTCGGAAAGCTCATACTCAGCGGGCACGACAAGAATCCCTCTCAGACTCCGAACACGGGGCACCGGAGCCAGGGTGCGGCACCAGTGCGCTTGGTTTCCACGCTAGCCGCACCCAGCTCGAAACACCTACCGAGGGCCGGCCCACGGTGATCTTTACCACTCGGTAACCCAATTCAATATTACAGTCGTGTTAACAAACTCGCTGAGTTGGGGTGGCGCGGTTTAGAGCGGCGTTTATACGCAGGTCATTCCCCAGCTGCCGCGCCAGACTTTCCCCGGATCCAGGACGATCACGTCGATTCCGGAATTGAACGCGTCGGGCGGACACGTCATCGGTTCGACCGCGAGCGCACGTCCCCGCCCCGGATACGCCTGGCCGTGCGCGGGGTCGGCAGTAAACACCTGTAACCAGCGAAAACGGGGCTCGACCCAGAGGATTGTGGTCGGCCCTTTCGGCGGCCGCAGCGCGGCGCGCACGCGCCCGTCCAGTTCGCTGACGAGCGCACTGAACGGCGTGTCCAGCCACACGCCCTTCACCGGGCGCGCCGTGCGGAAATCGAACCCGGTGCCCTCGACCGGCAGCGAGCCTCCGGTCGGCACCAGGTAGTCCGGGTCCAGCGGCAGGAACACCCCGGCGGGCAGTTGCAGCGTGCACACGTCCAGCGGCGCGTCGCCTGCCCGCATGAAAGCGTGCATG
This sequence comes from Mycobacteriaceae bacterium, assembly GCA_013362555.1. Lineage (GTDB taxonomy): Bacteria > Actinomycetota > Actinomycetes > Mycobacteriales > Mycobacteriaceae > JABFVX01. The sequence continues at coordinate 1,930 of JABFVX010000509.1, read as the reverse complement.
CCGAAGCCGTACGGCGCGGGCACGCTGCCGATATTGGTCGCGGTGGTGGTCACGGTGAGCCCGTCGGGGCCGATCTCGTACGTCAGCGTGAGCCGCAGCGGATACGGCCAGCCCTGCTGCAACCCGATCTCGATGGACTGCACGACGCGGTGCTCGACGTGCTCCTCGACCGTCCACTCCCGCCTGCGCACCAAGCCGTGGATCGCGTTGTAGCGGGCGGGCTCGGTGATCTCGAGCTGGTGCTCCACCCCCGCGAAAGTGAAGCGTCCGTTGTAGATCCGATTCGGCCACGGCGCCAGGACCAACCCCGCCGACAGCGGCGGGCGGCTGCCCGCCTGCCATGTTTCGGTCAGCGGCCACGGCCGCCCCGCGACGGTGCGTTCCAGCTTCCGCAACCCTGCCCCGACAGAGACGACCTCGGCCCGGTAGTCCCCCGACCTGATCGGAAACACTGCCTCAGCCATGCACACCAGTATCCCGCGCCCCACCCGCAACGCGTGAGCGAACGGAAGAGGTTGCCGACTTCCGGAACGACTCGTGACGTGCGGTGTTGAACGGCGCTGCTCGCGAGGCCCTGCGTGGTGACGCAGGCTGCCTCCTCGGGCCGCCGTCTCACGGCGCGGTGTTGAATGGCGCTGCTCGCGAGGCCCTGCGTGGTGACGCAGGCTGCCTCCTCGGGCCGCCGTCTCACAGCGCGAAACGCGCGCTACGGGGTCATTCCGCAATGGCGGCCCAGCCGGGGACGGACTCCGCCGGGCGGGGGTCGGGGCCGGTGTAGAGAGCCGACGGACGCACGATCTTGCCGAGGCGTTTCTGCTCCAGGACATGGGCGCACCAGCCCGCGGTCCGACCGCAGGTGAACATGGCGGGCATCATTGCGGGCGGTACCTCGGCGAAGTCGAGAATCACCGCGGCCCAGAACTCCACGTTGGTCTCGATGGCCCGGTCCGGTCGGCGTTCGCGCAGTTCGGCCAGTGCGGCCTGCTCCAGTGCGGCGGCGGCCTCGTAGCGCGGGGCGCCGAGGCGCTCGGCGGTGTCGCGCAGCACCCGGGCGCGCGGGTCTTCGGCCCGGTAGACCCGGTGGCCGAAGCCCATGAGCTTCTCTTTGCGGTCCAGGATGCTGCGAACGAGGGTGCGGGCGGCCGCGTCGCCGCCGTCGGCGCGCTCGACTTCCTCGATCATCGGCAGCACTCGGGCGGGCGCGCCGCCGTGCAGCGGCCCGGACATCGCGCCGATCGCGCCGGACAGGCAGGCCGCCACATCCGCGCCGGTGGACGCGATGACGCGGGCGGTGAAAGTGGAAGCGTTCATGCCGTGTTCGGCAGCCGAAACCCAATACGCGTCGATGGCTTCGATGTGGCGCGGGTCCGGCTCGCCCTTCCACCGGGTCATGAATCGCGCGGTCACGGTGTCGCACTCGTCGATGCGGCGCTGCGGCACCTCGGGCTGGTAGATCCCGCGCGCGGACTGCGCCACATAGGACAGCGCCATGACGGACGCGCGGGCGAGCTGGTCGCGGGCGGTGTCGTCGTCGATGTCGAGCAGTGAACGGAAGCCCCAGATCGGGGCGAGCATCGCCAGTGCGGCCTGGACGTCGACGCGGACGTCCCCGGTGTGCACCGGCAGCGGGAATGGCTCGGCAGGCGGCAGCCCGCGGCCGAATTCCGCATCGACCAGCAGCGCCCACACGTCGCCGAAGCCGACCCGGCCGACCAGGTCGCGGATGTCCACGCCTCGGTAGCGCAGCGAGCCGCCGTCCTTGTCCGGTTCGGCGATGTCGGTGGTGAAGGCGACGACGCCCTCCAGCCCGGTGACGAAGTTGTCCGGCATGACGGCGGCGCCCATAGGTGAGACTCCTCTTTGCCTGTGCACCAGCTCTTGGCGGGACGATCGGTGGTCCCACGCCTCCATACGCCGTACTTACCGACCG
>JABFVX010000297.1 GCA_013362555.1 Mycobacteriaceae bacterium | reverse complement strand
GCACTCACCGGACTTGCCGCATCGATTCCGTTCCACCTCGAGGACTTCCGCTGGAGCAGCTTCGTGTCCGAGCTCGGCCCCGGACTGGTCACCGGGATCGGCAGCGGCTTTATCGGCGCCGCGGCGGGCGGACTGCGCTCCGGACACGCTGCGGTGGCCGAAAACCCGAGTCGGGTTGCGGTCGCGCCGCGACAACCCGGCGTGCCGCTCGCCGCATTGCACGCCATGCCCGGGACGGCGCCGCCGCCGGCTGTGGCGGACCACGTCCCCGCCGCGCGAAGGGCAACGCCCGCCGCGGCGGTCCGCGGCCTGGATCTGCCCGGCATTTCGACGGAGACCGGCCGCGACCTGACCAAGGCTGTCGCACACATGACCGGCAGGCACCCCGACGTGCCGCTGCGCGAGGTCGCCGTCGTCGATTTCGGCCCGGACGCAGTCACAATCGCCCGGACCAGGCACACCGCCGAGGGCGCGGTCATCGAGTTGAACCATCGCTACCTGGCCAACCCGGACTTGTTCAGCCACGTCCAGCGCAGCGCGTACTACGGCGACTTCCATCCGCGCGGCACCGGGCGCAGCGCCTACGACGCGTTCGTCCACGAATTCGGCCACGCCAAGGACTACACGCTGCGCGTCAGCAGGCACCTCGACGGCATTCTGAGCGATGCCTACCAGCAGTTGCCGCAGGCGGCGCGCGCCGCCACCGGCCTCGACCAGTGGATCAGCCGCCTGAGCGGGTACAGCTTTCACGACGGCGTGCTCAATCCCGCGGAGGCGGTCCCGGAGGCGTTCGCGGACATCGAGATCAATGGCCGCCGCCCCGGCACTCCGCAGCAGGCCATCCACGACGCCCTCAACCTGCCCGCCGACGTGACGTTCGCGGAGCGGCCGAAAAGTCATGCGGAACGCCAATTCCTGCAATGGTGGCGAACACGGGACGACACCGGCGGGCCGTACCAGAGCCTCGAGCAGTACGCCGCGATGCACGAACTCCAGCCGGCCCAGGCGCACCGCTGGCTCGACGCCGAGGGCCTGGCGCCGGACGGCGCGCGTGCCGCGGCGGTCCCGGACCCGCTGGCGCACAACGACATCGACTCCTGGACCCGCGACCTGCGACGCTACCTCGCACTGAACCACGCGCAGATGGACGCGCTGCTCGCCGCGCCGGGCGGAACATGGGCCGGAATCGAACGCGCACAGACACATCCGACAACCGCCCAACTGCGCACGCTGATTCGCCGTGTGCCCGGCGGCCCGGACATCTACGAGCAGCTGGCGAAAGCCTTTGCGCCCGAACTGCTACGCGGCGGTGTGGCCGCGTACCCCGAAGGACACGTCGCGATCGGAGACTACCTGCAGCATCTGCGCGGCGTGCGGGGCCTGTCGCAGCGGGCGGTCGCGGCGCAGATCGAGGGACTGCCGCAGTCCAAGGTCAGCGCGCACGAAGCGGGCAGGTCCGTGCCACCGCGGGAGGTCGTCGCGGAGTACCTGCGAGTCTACGAACGCGACGACGTGACCTACGCCGAACTGGCCGAACGTTTTCCGGATCTGGCGGTGCCCGAGGTCCGGGCGCCGGAGTTCCTGGCGGCCGAATCGCTGCTCGAGTATTCCGAACAGGTTCGCAGGCGCAACCGCCTCACCGCGGCCGACACCGCACGCCTGCTCGGCGTCGACCGGACCACCCTGGAGGCGCTGGCCGCGCGCAACAGCCGACCCACCGAGCTCACCATGCTGACGTCCTACGACAATCGGCTGCACCGGTTCGGCTCCTGGAACGACCTCGCCGAGGCGTGGGGCTACGCCTATCGCATGGCCCCGGGCGGCGAAACATGGCCCACGCCTGAACGATTCGGCGACGCGAGCGGCTGGCTGCAAGCCTCGCGACTCTACCGCCGACTGTCCCCCGCCGACGTGCAACGCCTCATGGGAAAGCCGGACGACCTGATCAGCCATGTCGAGTCGGGCGCCAAGAACCCCATGGTGCATCTGCGTGAGATCGGCGAGGCGCTCGGCGTGCCGCGCGCCATCCTCGACGCCGCCCAAGACCATTTCGCGCCGCCCGCGGCCGAATCCTTCGGCGACTACGTCGCGCGGTACAGCCGCCACCGCAATCCGCCGGCCGAACTCGTCATGCTCAAGCACTTCGACGAGTTCCGGACCGACCCGGCCCAGTGGAACACCCTCGCCGAGCGCTGGAACTACTTCTATCGAATGGATCCCGGCGGCGAAGCTCCGCCGCACCCCGACCGGTACGACTCGCCGGCGGACTGGGTGCACGCCACCCGGCTGCACCGCCGAATGACCCAGGAGGAACTGGCCGACCTGATGGGCCGCACCGGGTCGGGAATCAGCGTCGTCGAGTCGGGCACGAATGCCGCCACGCCGGAGTTCCTGCGGGAATTCGGCGCTGCCCTCGACATCGCGCCCGAGCTGGTCGACGTCGCGCTCAGCCGGATGCCGCTGCCCGACAGCTCGCGGCCGGAACTCCAGATGCTGCGCCGCTACGACCAGCTCCCGCACGACCCCGCATGGTGGAACGACCTCGCCGACACGTGGGGATACGCCTACCGGATGGATCCGGCAGGCGAGACCGAACCCCATCCGCGCCAGTACGACACCATTCAGGACTGGGTTCAGGCCAACCGGCTCTACAAGCGCATGACCCAGGACGAACTCGCCGGGTTGATGAACATCACCCAGACGCCGATCGCGCTGGTCGAAGGTGGCCGCACCGCGACCATCCGCTTCCTGCGCGCGCACCGCGACGCGCTCGACATCGCGCCCGAGACGTTCCGGCACGCCTTGGAGCACTACGGCGTCGTGAGTTACCAGCACAACCGCCCGGAAGACCGGCTGTTCCGCGCGCTCATCGACACCCGGCTGGGCTCGCCGGAAGAGCATGCCGTCCGAAACGAGATTTTCGCTCTGCACGACTGGGTTCCGCCCGCCATCGCCCGGCGCTGGCGCGACATCCCGGAACCGATGGCCGATCTCACGCAACGCTGTGTGGAGGCCACGCTCACGGCGATCGTCAATCACGCGCCCGGGGGACCGCCGTTCGCCGCGCACGCCATCGCCTCCTGCAAAGCGACGATGGCCGCCGCGTACTACGAGGTGAAGTTCCCGGCCCTGGACAACCGCGCCCGCAGGCTCGTGGCCTCCTACATCGGCTACCGCAACCGCCGCCAGCGCACCACCGGCGTATTCCCCGACGACGACGAAACCGCGATCGCCCTCGGCGTCACCGAGGAGCAGTTCGCCGAGGTGCACCGGGTGCTCGGCGCACCGGGCGGCGGCCAAGGCGGCCCGCACCTGCGCCACGCTCCGCCGCAGGCGTCCGGCTCGACCGACTTCACGACGGGCGTCGACTTCCACGACGCCGTCCGCTCGGCCGTGTCGGACCTGCCCGACCCCGCCGCGGCCGAGGACTTGATCCTGCTCCACCTGGCCGACGACATGCCCCTCGACGAAGCCGCCGCCATCCTCCACCTCGACCCCGCCCACGCCGCCGACATCGTCACCGCCACGATCCCGCGCCTGCGCGCGACCTACACCGACCTGCGCTGAATAGCGGCAGCCGGGAGGGGGTGCGCCACAATCTGCTGGTGCTGGTTGAGGACTTCGATGCTGTGTTCGTGTGTCATGCGCCGCCGAGCAACGGGCGGGGTGTGTCGGCGGGGCGGGATCTGGGTCAGGCGTTGCGGGTGGTGTTGCGGTGTCTGGTTCGCGAACCGGCGGCGAAGTTGGTGTACCGGCCCGAGCCGGGGGCACGGGAATGGGTCCAGTTGTATGCGGTGCGCGGTACTCGGGTGCATGTGGTGGGGCGCGACGGGGTGGCTGATCGCGTTCGGGATCTGTTCGCGACCGCAGGCGGCGGCGAGGTTTCGGGTTGGCGCCTGCATGAGGTGTCGCGTCCCGGGACCTTGTTGCATCGCGCCCGGCCCTTCCTGGACAGCCGGTCGTATCGCCTGCTCTCCCGGGAGGGGTTCGCGACGGTGGAGGAGGTGGTGGCGGTGCCGGATGCGGGCCTGCTGTCGATCCGGGGCGTGGGGCGGTCGACTGTGGACACGATCCGCCAGATGCAGCGTCGGCTGCTCGGAGGTGAGCCCGGGCGGTCCGGGCAGGGCCCGCTGCCGGCGGAGGCGGTCGGTCGGGTGGAGTCGTTGCGGGATCGGCTACCCGGTGTCGTGTGGTGTCGACACGGAGCTTTTCTCCAGGACTTGGTGATGGCGGAGGTGCCGCAGACGGCATTGGACGTCATCGCTGGATCGCTGGCCGACGAGGCCGTACCGCAACTGGATCCGACCGTGGTGATGCTGCTCGACACCGCGGGCCTGCTCGGCCTGCTGAAGACGTACCGCGCCACCCACGCTGACCCGTCCCAAGTACCTCCAGAATGACCCATGACGTGCGTCTGACG
>JABFVX010000250.1 GCA_013362555.1 Mycobacteriaceae bacterium | reverse complement strand
GCGTGCGCCTGGCCCACGCCACGGGTCATTCTGGAAGCTCTAGGCGATGATTCCGGCCTCCCGGCCCGCCGCCGCGAAGATCTCCAGCGCGTCGTCGAGCTGGCTCCGCTCGTGCGTGGCCATCACGCTGGTGCGCATCAGCGCCATGTCGGTCGGAACCGCGGGCGCCACTACGCAGTTGGCGTACACGCCCTTGTCGACCAGCAGTCGGGCGAACTGCAGGCACTTCAACTCGTCGCCGATGATCACGGGAACGATGGCCGTCCGGGAGTGGCCGACATCGAAGCCGAGGCCGGACAGGCCTGCCCGCCAATAGTCCGCGTTGACGCCGATGTTCTCGACCCGCCACGGCTCGTCGATGAGGATGTCGAGCGCGGCCGACGCGGCGGCGAGCGCGGGCGGCGGAATCGACGCGGAGAACAGCGCCGATCGACCGTGGTACCGCACCCATTCGATGACCTCCCGGTCGCCCGCCACCCATCCGCCGACCGATGCCAGCGACTTGGAGAACGTTCCGGTCAGCATGTCGGAGGCGCCCAGTGCGCCGGCGACCTCCTCGGCGCCCCGCCCGGTGGCCCCCACCATGCCGAGGCCGTGCGCGTCGTCGGTCGCGAGCGGCACGCCGTGCAGCTCGCACACCCGCCGCAGTCCGACCAGGTCCGCGATGTCGCCGGTCATCGAGTACACGCCGTCGACCATCACCATCGCGGACTGGTGGGCATTGGCGGCCAGCACCCGGTCGAGGTCGGCGAGATCGTTGTGCCGAAACTGCTGGACCGCGCACCCTGCCACGCCGGCTCCGTCGTACACCGACGCGTGGCACTCGTCGTCGGTGACGAGCACCGTGCCGGGACCCATCAGCGCCGACAGCAGCCCGATGTTGGCCTGGTAGCCGGTGGTGAACAGCAGTGCGTCCTCCCGGCCCAGGAATTTCGCGAACCGCTGCTCGAATTCCACGTGGTCCGACGTCGAGCCGTTCATCAGCCGCGACCCGGTCAAGCTGGGGCCGTCGCGCAGCGCGGCGTCCGCCGTCTGCTTGCGCACCCGTTCGTCCGCGGTAAGCCCCAGGTAGTTGTTCGACCCGAGCATGATCAGCCTGCGGCCTTCGTAGAGGCACGTGGTGCCCTCATTGCGGGTCAGCTCGGTGTAGAACGGCAGCAGTCGCGCCTCCCGCAACTGGCCGGACAGCGTGAACTCCCGCGTCTTCGCCAGCACTCCGCGACTGTTGCGGTGTTGCAGCACATGCCGTTTCTCGATCGCCTCGCTCAAGGTCGGCGCCTCCGCCTCCGCCGCGGGCCGCGGCTCGGGAGAGCGGGGCGCGGCGTGCTCGAAACGCGCGCGCAGCGCGTTGAGCGTCTCCAGCCCCTCGAGCACCTTGTGGTCCTCCACGCCGAAGTCGATCAAGCACGCGATTTCGTCGATGCCGATGCTCTTCAACTGTTCGACCCGGTCGGCTGTGCTGTCCGGAGTGCCGAACAGCGCGCTCTTGCGGTAGTACCGCTCGAAGGCGAAGTCCAGCACCGTCGTGCGCTCGGCCTCGCTCAGCTGGTCCAGCGCCGCCTCGCCGCGCCGCCACAGATCGACCGAATCGGCGAGGTAGTTGATGAACGGCTGCTTGACGGTCCCGCGGGTGCTCGCCTCGTCGGCGCCGATGTAGGTGTGCAGCATCAGCGTGACGTGCCCGCCGTCGGGGTCGTGCCCCTTGTCTTTTCGCCCTTGGCGGTAGGCGGCGATCTTGTCGGCAAGCTCTTCGATGTCTTGGAACAGCAGGGCCGTAATGATGTTCGCGCCGAGTTCGCCCGCCTGCCGGAAACGCTCGACCGAGCCGCTGCACGTGAGCCAGGTCGGCAGCTCCGCCTGAATGGGCTGCGGCAGAACGCTGATCTCGGACATCCCGCCGCTGCCGTTGGGGCGGCTGACCGAAGCGCCCCGCCAGAGGCTCTGCACGGTCTCGATGTCGGCCAGGGTCGACTCGACCCGGTTGCTGTACTTGTCCGGGTAGAAGATGAAATCGTCGGCATTCCAACCGGTTGCGAACGCGACGTCGACCCTGCCGCCGGACAAGTTGTCGACCACCGACCATTCCTCGGCCACCCGCACCGGATCGTGCAGCGGCAGTACGACACTGCCTGCCCGAATGCGCAGCCGACTCGTGCTGGCCGCCAGTGCGGCGCCGATGACCGACGGGTTGGGGAACAGCCCGCCGAACTTGTGGAAGTGCCGTTCCGGGGTCCACACGGCGGTGAAGCCGTGGTCGTCGGCGAACTTCGCCGCGTCCATCAGCAGGCGGTAGCGGTTCGAGTCGGAGCGCTGCGCGTCGCTGGCGAAGAAGAACAGACTGAACTCGATCGCCGCGGACCTGCCCGGCGTGTCCGGGGCGGCGGTGCGGCCCGCGGCGGTCGCGGACACGGGGACCCCGACCGCCGCGGGCGCCTCGGACGGCGCCGCGGAGGCGGGTGCGAGCGCCAGAACGTCCGCTATCCGGAACCCGTCGAAGATCTGCTCCGCGGTGATTTCAATGCCGAACTTGCCCCGCAACAGCGAGTTGAGCTCGACCGCTTTGAGCGAATCGAGGCCGAGCGCGGAGAGTTTCATGGTCGGATCGAGCGGCAGCCGGTCCTTGCCGATGCGGGTCGCGACCCAGCCCGCCAATGCGGCCTCGACACCATCGGCCGGGTCCGTCGGCGCGACCGAAGGCGGCGCGGCAGGCTCCAGCTGTGCCATCACCGCGGCACGCGCCTTGCTGCGTTGCAGCTTGCCGCTGGTGGTTCGCGGGATCTCGCCCTTGCCGACGAAGACGACATGCGCCACCGCCAGCCCGTGCTCGGCGGCCACGAGCGCCTTCACCTCGTCTTCGACGGCGGGCGAGGCCGCCAATTCGAGCATCAGCGCCAAGTGCTCTTCGTGCTCGATGGTGACTGTGAAAGCTGCGCACGTGTTCTGGTGGACTGCGGGCATGCCCGCCTCGATGGTCTGCTCGATGTCCTGCGGGAACAGGTTGCGCCCGCGGATGATCATGAGTTCCTTGGCGCGGCCGGTGACGAACAGTTCGCCGTCGCGCAGGAAACCCAGATCGCCGGTGCGCAGGTAGCCGGGCTCCGTCGCCGCGAGACCAGTTGGACGGGCATTGAATTCGTCGGCCCGCGACGCGGACTGGTTCCAGTATCCGTCGGTGACGCTGGGACCGCGCAGCCAGATCTCGCCGATCTCCGCGGCCGCGCAGGGCGCGAGCGTCGCGCGGTTCACCACCATCACCTCGGTGCTGATGACGGCGCCTGAGCTCACCAGTTCACGGCCGCCCGCGGCGACCTCGACCACCGAGTTCGCCTCCAGGTCCGGCACCGACACCTCGATGGACTTGGCGCCGGAGCCGACCGCCCCGCCGCTCACGATGAGGGTGCTCTCGGCGAGGCCATAGCAGGGAAAGAAGCTCTCCGGCCGGAATCCGCTCGCCGCGAAGTGCTCCGCGAACCGCCGCAGGATGACCGGGTTGATCGGCTCCGATCCGACGAACGCGACGTTCCAGCTGCTGAGGTCCAGCTGCGCGGCCTCGTCCCGGGACACTCGCTGCGTCAGGATGTCGTAGGCGAAGTTGGGTCCGCCGCTGGTCGTGGCTCCCACCTCGGCGATGATGCGCAGCCACCGCGCGGGGTCGCGCAGGAAGTCCATCGGGGTCATGACCGTCACCGGGAAGTCCGCATAGAGCGGCTGCAGGAGTCCGCCGATCAGTCCCATGTCGTGGAACGGCGGCAGCCAGCTCACGCCGACGCTGGACTGGCTGTGCCCGAAGGACCGTTTGATCTGCTCCAGGTTGTCCATGATGTTGCCGTGGCGCACCTCGACGCCGCGCGGCGTGCCGGTCGAGCCCGAGGTGTATTGCAGGAACGCGATGTCCGAGAGGTTCGGCAGCGTGACAGCCGACGCGGGGGCGTCATCGACGTCATCGACGTCTTCGCCGACGATCCAGCGGACATCCCGCAGCACCGGGTCGGCCGCGAACGCCTGCGCCAGCTTGTCCGCGTCGGCGCGGGTGTAGATCCCCACTGTCGCACCGGAATCCCGAACTATCCGGGACAGGCCGCCCACGTTGCGCTTCGACGGCGGCGAGGCCGGGACGGCGATCCGTCCGCTCCGCAGGCAGCCGAGGAATCCGCCCATGAAGTCGCGGCCGGAGGGGCACAGCACCAGGACCCGGTCGCCTGCCGAACCGGTGGCGGCGATCGCGGCGGCGAATCGGTTCGAATGCCGTTCCAACTCCGCGTAACTCACCGTTTCCACGGCGTTATCCGTAGGAAATCTGTAGACGACTTGGTCCGGAGTTCGGTCTGTTCGCGTCGAAATCAATTCGACCAGCGATAGCGGAGTTTTCCGTTTTTTAACACGCGACATGACGACCTCTGCCCATCCAAAAAATCCACTCAACCCTCACGGCGCGATCTGCGAAC
>JABFVX010000243.1 GCA_013362555.1 Mycobacteriaceae bacterium | reverse complement strand
GGTATTCGGCCAGTCCGAGTCCGAGATGTCGCGCTACTACCTCGACGAAGCCGACATCGACACCACCCGAACACTGTTGGAAAGCTACTCGCGCGAGGCCGCACGGATGATCGAGCGCGAGCTGCCGGTGCCCGCGCACGTGTTCGTGCTCAAGTCCAGCCATGCCTTCAACATCCTCGACGCCCGCGGAGCCATCTCGACCGCCGAACGCGCGAGCTGGTTCGCCACCATGCGCGGCCAATCCCGCGCCATAGCAGCATTGTGGACACAGCTGCGCGAGCAGGCCGGGCACCCACGCGGGGTATATCAACCCCCCGCACTCGCGACACCACCATGCGATCCGGCGACCCTGACCAGCGCTCCGGGCGCGTCGCTGCTGCTGGAGATCGGCACCGAGGAACTGCCACCTCACGTGGTCGACTCGGCGATCGAGGCTGTCGCCGCAGCGGTAGCGCAGCTCCTGGCGGGCACGTCCCTTCCGCATGGCGAGTTCCGGGTCGACGCGACACCGCGCCGGATCGCCGTGCGCATCGACGACATTGCCGAACGCGAACCCGACAGCACCCAGATCCGCCGCGGGCCGAAGGTCGCTTCGGCCTACGACGCCGACGGTAACCCGACACCGGCTCTGAACGGGTTCCTCAAGTCGCAGTCGGCTGTGCTCGATGACCTGGTGCGTATCGAATTCAACGGTGCCGAGCACGTCGCGCTGCAACAGGCCCAGCACGGCCGCACCGCCGCGGTCGTGCTCACCGACGTGTGCTCGCAACTGGCCACAGGCCTGCACGCGGACAAGAACATGCGCTGGAATGACCCGGCGTTGACCTTCTCGCGACCGATCCGCTGGTTGATCGCTCTGCTGGACACGGCCGTGCTGCCGGTGACAGCGGGCACCGTGACCGCCGGGCGCACAACCCGCGTCGATCGCCAGGCCGCGCAACCGGAGATCGAGATCGCCACCGCCCAGCAGTACCCGCAAGCGCTCACCGATGCCGGGATCGTGCTGGACCGGAACCAGCGCCGCAGCGAGGTCCTGCGGCAGGCGAGGGAGCTGGCCGCAGCCGAAGGCGGGCGCCTCGGTGATGACGATGCGCTGGTCGACGAGATCACCAACCTCGTCGAATCTCCTGTCGGTGTGCTCGGCCGATTCGACCCGAAATACCTGGCGTTGCCCCAGCAGATCCTCACCACGGTCATGCGCAAACACCAACGCTACCTTCCGGTCCTCGACGCGGACGGAGCCTTGACCTCGATGTTCGTGACGCTCGCCAATGGCGTTTGCGACCCCGCGATCACCCGCGCCGGCAACGAGAACGTCCTGCGCGCTCGCTTCGCCGACGCCGAATTCTTCTGGAACGCCGACCTTGTCGTGTCCCTGGAAGAGTTCCGCGAACGGCTGGCCGGGCTGACGTTCGCCGAGAAGGTCGGCACGATGGCAGACCGCTCCAACCGGATCGCAGCTGTCGCCACCGACCTGGCGGGCACCATCACACTGTCACCCGCCGAGGCGACCACACTCGCCCGTGCCGGACAGCTCGCCAAATTCGACCTGGCCTCGCAGATGGTGGTCGAGTTGACCTCACTTGCAGGCACTATGGCCCGCGAATACGCGTCGGCCGCCGGGGAGACGCCCGAGGTCGCCGCCGCGTTGTGGGAGATGGAGCTGCCCCGCCACCAGGGCGACAGCCTGCCGACCAGCACCGCCGGAGCGCTGCTGGCGTTGGCCGACCGATTCGACCTGCTCGTCGCCATGTTGGCAACTGGGGCGAAATTGACCGGCACCTCCGACCCCTACGGGCTGCGCCGAGCCGGACTGGGCATCGTGCGCATCCTGCGCGCACACCCCGCCCTGGAACAGATCACCATCACCGCGGGCCTGGCCGCCGCCGCACAACGGCTGCGCGAACAGGGCGTCCCGGTCGACGAGTCGGCGACCGCGGCCGCCGAAGAGCTGATCCGGACCCGGTTCGAGCAGCGGCTACGCGACGAGGACGTCGATCCCGTACTGATCGCCGCCGTACGAACCACACTGACCACGCCGGTGCGCGCCGATCGGCTGATCGGCCACATCCGCGACGGCATCGACACCGGCGGGCAACGGTTCGCGGATCTGGTGGAAGCACTCCAGCGGATCATGCGGATTCTGCCCACCGACACCCCCACCGGATTCGACCGCGACCACCTCGTCGACGACGCCGAGACCGCGCTGGCCACGGTCCTCGACGGTATCCCCGCCGCAGTCGATCTGCCCGACTGGATCGACACCGGCTACACCCTCGTCGAACCCCTGACTCGGTTCTTCGACGACGTGTTGGTGATGACCGACGACCACGGCCTGCGAAAGGCACGGCTCGGACTGTTGAACACAGCGCTGCGGCGAGCGCCATCCGACATCGACTGGCGCGACGTCCACCTTTTGCGTCAACGCCCGCAGCTGTAGGGCACGAGCCGATTCGAATCATGGTGCGCTAGCCTTGATCTTGTGTGCCTGGTGGTCTGATTTTGTGCTGGTTGTGAATTACGGTGTTGGGTGCTGGCTTTCGGTGTCGCGCCGTGCGTGGGTGGCCTGTGTCGCCGGGTGGGGCGGGCTTTCCGGGCCGCGGTCTTTGGGTTGGCGGGGCGGGCCGGGTCAGGTGAACGCGGCGCGCAGGCGGCCTGGAAATACGGCACCATACTCAGCAGCCGCGACAGCCAGCTCGGCGGTGCCATCCGGACCGCGTGAGTCGCGGCGTTGGTGCGGCAGCACCGAGCTGGATTACCGCCGGAAGCTTCCATACTGGCGGGATGACGATCGACGGCATTGATGTCGCACGCCAACTGGTGCAGCGTGATTTCCCACAGGCGCGGGCGGCATGGCTGGGTGGCAGCGTCGCACTCGGAATGGCCTCGGTCACTTCCGATTTAGATATCACTGTACTGTTGACGGGTTCGCCGGCACCCTACCGTTCATCGATGCATCACCGCGCATGGCCCGTGGAGCTGTTCGTGCAAACCGAAGCATCTCTGGAACACTTTCGTGCAAAGGAACATGTCGCGCGCAGGCCTAGCACCCTGCGGCTGATCGCGCACAGCCACGTTCTTCACGACGCCGATGGCAGCGGTACGCGTCTTCGGGAGTTCTACGCAAAACAGCTGTCTATGGGTCCTGATCCGTTGACCGACCAGGAATTACGATCTGCTCGCTATCGCATCACCGACTTGCTTGACGATCTCATCGGATCGAAAGATCGTGCTGAGCGGTTGATGATCGCGACTACCTTGTGGCAGGCAACGGCGGACTTGGTGCTTACAGGTAACAGGCGTTGGACGGGCAGCGGCAAATGGTTGCACCGCGAACTGGACGCCTTTGATCGCAGCACAGGAACTGCCCACGCGCACGCGTTATCGAGCGCAGTGGAATCGGTAGCGGCGGGTGTGATCGAACCGATGGTCGATGCAGTCACCGAAGCTCTGGATCAATTCGGTGGGCGACTGTTCGATGGATACATCGTTCGCGGCCCCGCGAAATAATCGGCCATATCGCGCGTTCAGGTAGTTTGTTGGCGGTTGCGTGGCGGCAGTGCGCGTGAGCTGCCTATTTGCCTGAGGGTTGCGCGCTGCTGTGATTTGTCCTACATTGGATGCGCGCCCCCTTCTCGAGGGTTTCCCGGTGATCGCTGGCAGCGGATCCGGATGTAGCGCCACAAGAGCTCTCATTCCGCGGTAGTCCTGCGGTTGTGCTGTGGCTTCCCGACACGTGAGGTGTCCGACGCTGTTGCGTCGGAACCGCCGGTCGGTGCGCATTCACCTTGACCTCTGTTCGAGCATCGTGTGCCGCGAACGGCGTTGATCGCCTGCGGCTTTCGCGGTCGCTGCTGGGGTCTGCGTGGAAGTGGTCCACTCATGCGGAAGTCCAGTCGCCATCAACGTCGTTGCCGCCATGTCGTCGTTGCCGGTGTGTTGCCGTTGACCGTTGCCGTGGCGTGTAGCGGTCTTGCGGTCGCCGATTCCGGTCAGGTTGGCGTCACGCCTGGTCAGCCGGGTGTGACCGGCCCTACCTCACCCGGCGGAGGTACTCCTGGCGGCGCTGAGCCCGCAGTGAGCCAAGGTGGGTCGAGCGGCTCGGATCAGTCGGTCGGCCCAGGTGAGGTTCCGCCCATGTACGTGGTGCCGCCGTCGTATCCGGTGGCTCCACGACGGTTGCCGCCGTCGCGTCCAGCCCCACCCGTCGACGTCCGATACCTGCACCCACCGCGGTCGGTGAAGCCGGCAGCGCCGATCATCGCGCCGACCAACACCGTCCGGATCGGGGACTTCCGCACTCCGCGACCGGCGTGGCTTCCAGTGGAAGCGGCGAACACGGTCAACGCGCACGCTGCTGTCGCGGAAGCGCAGCTGGCGACTTTTTGGACCTCGGTTGGTGTGCCTTCTTCACGGGCGGACCGCATCGCCGCGGGCACCACGGCCGGTGCCCTCGCGGGCGCGGCAAGTGCCGGGATCCCCGCGGCCATCGCCGGCGGGATCGCCTGGGGCATGGTCGGCGCCGGAGTCGGCGCAGTCGGCGGGGGCCTGGCAGGTGCTGGTGTCGGAATGCTGTTCGCCGGAGTCGGCGTAGTGCCTGGAGCACTGGTAGGCGCGGCGCTGGGCGCTGTCGCCGGTGGTGTGGTCGGGGCCGTCGAGGGTGCAGCGGCCGCAGGCACAGTTGCGGGCGTCGTCGGTGGACTGGTCGGCGGTGCCGTCGGCGCGACCGTGGGTGCCGGCGACAACGTCGCCGTGCCGAAGCCGTCACCGCCGCGCGCGACACCGTTACCTGCGCCGATGCCGATCCCACCGGCACCCGCACTCCCATCGCCGGGACAGCTCGCCTCGCAAGCGCGCGCCGCGTTGGACGCCGCGCCGCCTCCGGTGCGTGCAGCGGTCGGTGAGGCTGCACGCCAGTCCAGGCAACTGACACCGCACGTTCAGCGGCTCGTCGACGCCGCTCCACCGCAGGTTCGGCAGGCGGTCGAACCCGCCCGACAGGCGCTGCAACAGCTCCAGGCCCAACTGAGCCGACCCGCGCCGCCACCGGCGACACAGCACCGAGGGGCGGCTCGGCGATGACCACCACACAACGACACCTGGATCGCTTGTTCACCGCACCGAAGCTGGACCGAGGCGTGGCGGCCGAGCTGCGCCACCTGGCCGACCGCCGCGCTTGCACGCACGAGCACGCCCTCGACTCGACCGATCTGGCTCACGACTTCGACGTTCGATGGGCGCAGGTCGAATCCCAGCGAGCGCGCTGCGATGCCACCACGAGTGGTCGTCGCCGCCGAGTCGCGATGATCGCCTCGAGCGCCTGCGCGGTGACGGTCGCGGTCGCGTTGGGCCTGTTCCTGCACGACACCGACCGACCGGCTCAACCCGTGAACACGTCACGGGCTGCCGACTCGCACAGCGCGGGCAAGGGTCCTGCGGTGCCCGTGGCGACCGACTGTCCGGCGACACCGGTCGTCAGCGGCAACACTGTTCGCGGCGCGGGCCCCGGCGGTACGGACTCGGGCCCCAGCGCGGTGATGGCGTTCCAGACGGCGTACTACGTTACGCGGTCCGGCGGCGCCGCACGGGCCGTGACCACCGCGGACGCGAATGTTCCTGCGGCGGACACGATCCAAGCCGGGATCGACACGATCCCGACGGATACGCGGTTCTGCGTCGTTGTCGACCCGGCCGGCCCGCACGCCTGGCGGGTCGATCTCACCGAGACCAGGCCCGGGCACGAACCGATCGTCTATCGGCAGACCGTGACGACCACCATCGCGGATGGGCGTGTCCTGATCACGGGGATCACGCAGCGATGAGTACCGCATTCGGACTCGAGCAGCCGGCATTCCCACAGCAGATCGCTCCAGCTGTCCTCGTTGTCGGGACCGGCGGCGGCGCGGGCGCCACGACCACCGTGTTGGGGTTGGCCGCAGCTCTCGGCTCCACCACGGATTGGGAAGCGGTCGCCGTTGATGCGACCACCTCCGGTGGCGACTTGGGTTTGCGTGGCGCCGACGAGCTCCTGCGGCCGATGTCGCTGCACACGTGGCTGTCCGACATCGCCGACGGTGCACCGTCAGTCACGCGGGAGCTGCTGTTGTCGTCGAGCCTCGGCGCGGGATTGCTGTGGCGCGACGACACCGTGCCGCCTACCCGAACCACCATCGGCACGACCGCACGACTGCTGAGGGTATCGGGGTATCTGGGCATCTACGACGGCGGCGGTCAGGTCTCGGCGCGGCACCTGCTGCCGCTGGTCTATGACGGCCACACATCCCTGATCGTCGCGACCCCGGCCCGCGCCGCCGGCGCGAACTGGTTGTTCGCGAGCCTGAAGTGGCTGGCCCACAACCTCGGCGACGACGTCGTCGCCGACACCACCGTTGTTGTGACACACCAGGATCGGCGAACGAATTCAGTTGCCGACGAGATCCGCCGAAGCCTGAGCGGCTGGGTCGGCGCCACCTTCGAGGTTCCCTACGACCCTCACCTGGCCGGCGGTGTGGTTGTCAGCGTCGATCAGCTCCAATCCTCGACCAGCACGGCCTACGCCGACATCGTGATGGGAGTCGGCCTGTGAAGCGACCGATCGCCACCCCCGCAATCTGGACCGCGGCACTTGCCGCGACCGCACTGCTCGCCACCACGACCCCCGCCGTCGCCGCACCGGCACCGGGCAACCCGCGTGTATCGGGTTGCCCGGCCGTGACCGGGATCTTCGTACCCGGTACCTGGGAAACCAACCCGCACGCCGACCCCGCACGCCCGATCGGGCTGCTCGCACCGGTCGGTGCCGGACTCGGCAGCCGGTTCGGCAACCGCTTCGAAGCCCGATTCCCCGGTTACAGCGCATCGGCGTGGGACCGCGGCCTCAGTTACGGCAGCAGCGAGGCCACCGGCATCGCCGCCGCCACCCGAGAGATAACCGATATCGCCCGACGCTGCAGCGCCGCCAAGTTCGTGTTGGCCGGTTACAGCCAGGGCGCCGACGTCGTCGGTGACCTCGCCGCGAGCATCGGCTGCCGCAAGGGACCGATCCCGCCGGAGCGGGTCATCGCGGTCGGGTTGATCGCCGACCCACAACAAGGCACCGCAGGCGGCAAAGTCGTCGGTCCCCGTCTGGACGGCCACGGCATCGCCGGACCGCGCCCCGGCGGGTTCTGTCAGTTGTCCGCGGTCACAGCGCAACTGTGCGACCCGCGGGACAAGTACTGCAACACCAACACCGCGACCAACCCCATCCTGGCGGGCCTGGGCCGCATCCTCACCGGAGGAAGCGACCAACCCGCCGCGGCCACGCCTGCCGGACCACCCGGCGGTGACACCCCCACAGACAACACCGATCAGACCGGTGCCCCCGGCATCGACGCGGCGAAGCTGCAGGCATTGACCCAGTCGCTGATATCGGACTTCGGACGAGGCGATCTGCCGAAACTGGCAGCCAACCTCAACACCGTCGTGTCACAGGTACTAGCCGGCCGCATCGACACCGGCGCGGTCACGGCCGCCGCCACTGCGGTGCAGGACACGCTACGACCCCTGGCAGACCTGGTCGGCTGGGCAGGCGGCAACCCGTCGGCGACCGAACGCCTGGCACACGCACCAGCGGGCTCGCCGGACCGCCACGCGAGCCAGGTCCTCGTTGCCGCGAGAAACAGCAACCTCGGCAACGCCCTGGATTCACTGTCCGCGATCACCTCGCACGTCGGCCGAGCGGGCGCAGCGACCGGACCCGGCATCGCCGGGGCGGCCAAGACACTCGCAGCGTCGACAGCGCCGTTGACCACGATCCCAGCCGACACGTTGGCGCAGGCGACGACCGTGTTGTCGATCCTGAAACCGTCGACCCTGTTCGACCAGGTGGTCAACGTCGCGACCAACACGCTCGGAGTCGCCACCAACGTCCCGAAGATCCTGGACACCCTGCGCGAGATCGTCACCTTCGCCGCCGACGGCCGAGTGGACCTGCCCGCGAAAGTCCGTGGTCTGCATCAACGGTTCGGCACGGTGAACAACCTGTGCAACCCGTTGGTGAAAATGGCCGCCGGGGTCGACCTGCACATGGTGTCGAACCTGCTGGCACTGATCCCCGACCCGCACGGCGTCGCACAGATCGCCTCCGTGATCGTCGGCATCCTCGCGAACCTGGACGTGGTCAAGCTCGCCCTGCAGGTCGGGCAACTCCAGGAACAACTCTGGGGCATCGCCGAAGCGATCACCGGCGGCGGCAACCTCGTCGACATCGGCGCCCGGTTCGTCGGCCTGGCCCCGACACTGCTCGGCTTCGCCACCACCGCCGTCAACACGTTGACCGGAGCCGCCAAGACCCCGACCACAGCGCTCGACGCGCCGGCGTCGGCCGCACCGACAGCGTCGATGGGCGGCGCGTCGAATCTGGCGGGCCTGGCCGAGTCACTGGTCAACAGTGCGTCCCAAGGCGCGGCCGACCTCGGCAAGCTGGTCGCCGACGGCGTCTCGGCGGCATCGTTCTTCGCCTCCGGCGTGCACCAGGGCTACGACCGGTTCATCGTCGACCAGTCCGGCCGCAACGCCACGACGTGGCTGACCGACTGGTTCGCCGGGCGGATCCGACAGGTCGGAGCCGCGTCATGAGCGCGGACCTGACCGCCACCTCCAGCGGCAAAGCGGCCATGGTCATCGGACTGGCGGTCACGGCGATCGTGATGCTGATCATCGGCATCTCCGGCCGATCCCGACACACCGACCCCAACTGCCTGCCCGACATGCCCCGCAGCGACACGTCTCGTGCCACTGGTCGTGTCGTGATGCCCATGGCAGCAGGCACTTTCGTGGCGGGCTCACCGTACGGGCCCCGCGGCGCCACGTTTCATCACGGACAGGACTTCGAGGCCGCAGGCGGCACACCGATCTACGCGGCCACCGACGGCACGGTGGTCGCGGCCGGGCCCGCCGACGGCTTCGTGAACTGGATCGTGCTCGACACCACCGACACCGACGGCCGAACAGTGTCGACGGTCTACGGGCACATGTCGGCCGCAGGGGTGCTGGTCGGTAAGGGCGACACCGTCCACGCAGGCCAACACATCGCGAAAGTCGGCAGCGAAGGTGAATCGTCGGGGCCCCACCTGCATTTCGAAGTCGTGCCCGGGGGAAGGCTCTCCGGCGGCAAAGACACCGACCCGATGCGATGGCTCGCCGACCGTGGCGTGGGAGGCGCCGCGGCGGGCGCAGCCGACCTGGTGGCGAACCGGAGCGGGCTCATCGGCCCTTCGGGATACGGAAACGGATGCGGCCCAGCGCCGGGCGCGGCGCGACTCAAAGCAGGCTCGGTACCGCCGGCGTTCGAGCCATGGATCGCCCGCGCCGCCGCGCTGTGCCCCGAGGTGAGCGCGCCGCTGCTGGCCGCGCAACTGCAACAGGAGTCCGGGTTCAGCGTCGACGCGCACAGCCCCGCAGGCGCGATCGGGCCCGCCCAGTTCATGCCCGGCACCTGGACTGCGCACGCCGTCGACGCGGACGGCGACGGCCGCAAGGACCCGCGCAGCATCCCCGACTCGGTCATGAGCCAGGGCCGCTACGACTGCGAACTGGCTGGCACCGCGAAACGTGCACAGGCGGAAGGCACACTGCGCGGCGACCTCACCGAGCTGTGGTTGTCGATGTACAACTGCGGTGCCGGGGAGACCCTGCGCCAGGGACAGGTCTGCCAGAACGACGAGACCCGCAACTACGTGCGCGCCATTCCCGCCGCCGCGCGCACGTTCACCGGCAGCGAGTCGGTCGGGTCGTCGGTCGGCGCGGCGATTCTCGCCGAGGCGATGCGCTGGCGTGGACGGCCTTACGTGTGGGGCGGCGGCGGACCGGACGGGCCCACCGGACCGCGAGGCGCAGAGCCCGGTTTCGACTGCTCCGGCCTCACCCTGCGTGCGGTCGCCGTCGCGACCCAAGGCCGCGTCATCCTGCCGCGGACCAGCGAACAACAAGTCCGGGACCCACGTGGGACTCCCGTGCCGATATCGGCGATCCAACCGGGAGACCTGATCTTCCCTGCCGGCCCCGCACCGGGCCACGTCGCTGTTTATGCGGGCGAAGGAACCGTCGTGCACGCCCCGCAAACAGGCGACGTCGTCCGGACCACCCCCATGAGTGTTGTCGGTTCCAACCCGTCAGTCAGGAGATTCGGATGAGCACCGAACACCAGCAGCCCCAGTCTCACGACGCTGCGGCCGACACCGAACCGGACTACGGCGAGGACAGCGGCACAACGGAATACAACGCCGAAGCCATCGTGGATCTGCGCCGCCAACGGCTGCGCCCCAGCCCGGCATCGGCCGCGCCATCCCACCACGACAACGACCACGGTGGTCCCGGAGACCCTGCCGACCAGGACGGGACAGTCCCGGACCCATACGGAGTCGGACAACACAACCTGCGGTCCGACGACCACCCCGAAGATGGCGGGCGCCGGGTTCGTCCGGTCGTGCTCAAACACGCAGACGGCGTGGACACCGACCCGGCCGAATGGGGCTGGCGCGGCAGGATCAACACGTTCGGCACCCGGCTGCGGCCACCTCGCGACGGCCACGAGGTCGCACACCGGCGTGCGGTCGAACGGATCCGGCAACCACTGCCGGGCACCCCGGTCATCCTGGTCGCCAACCCGAAGGGCGGCACCGGGGTCACCCCGGTGACAGTCGTGCTGGCCAACGCCTTCGGTGTGCACCGCGGCGGCAGCGTGGTGGCCTGGGACGCCAACGAATCCCGCGGCACCCTGGCCGCCCGCGCCGCCGTGACCACCGATGCCGAGCCGACCGTGGTCGACGTGCTGGCCAACGCGCGCGCCCTGTGCTCCCCGGCCGCCAACGCCTCCAGTCTGGCGCGATACCTGCGGCTGCAACCGACCCTGGACGAAGTCCTGGCCTCGGACCAGTCCGGCCGCATCGAGGCGATCGGGCGTGACGAGTGCGCGGCGATCATGGCGGTGCTGCGACGGCAACGGTCCATGGTGCTGATCGACAGCGGCGACAACGACCACGCCGAGCCCTTCTGCTGGTTGGTCGAGAACGCCACCCAACTGGTCGTGCCGCTGGTGTGTCGCCGCGACGCGGCCTATATGGCGTTGAGGATGCTCGACACGATCGCTGCGCAGGGACGCCGTGACCTGGTGACCGGAGCGGTGGTCACCCTCGCCGCACACTCCGGGACCGAACCGGCCGCACGCGAGGCCATCGTCGGCGCGCTCGAACACGCGGGCATTACCCGAATCCTGGACGTGCCGTTCGACCCGGTCCTGGCCGGAGGCGACCGCATCGTGTGGTCGCGGCTGGCGGCGGCGTCGGTTCGCGCGTGGACCCAGGTGGCCGCGGCGGTGGCCGACGGGCTCGCCGACGGGCTCACGCGCATGTCGGCACCGTTGGAAGCGGTCTACCTGCCCGAGCACTACCGAACCCCGAGCAGCCGTACACCACAGAACTGCCGCTGCTTTGCCCCCGACAACGCCCGTGCCGGCGATCGGTGCGGATCGGGCTGCCCCGGCGGGAACGTCGCGGTCCCGCACCACGGCCGGCCCTACAGCGAACGGCGGTGAACGCCATGACAACCCGACCACACGCACCGTCACAAGGAGAGGTCCCACCCATGACAACCACCACCCGCACACAGCGGACGCGCACCGCCTGGCGAAGCGCCACCAGCGCAGCAGCAGCCTGCCTGTTCGTCACCATCAGCGCTGCGACGGCATCGGCCGCGATCCCCAACCCACTCGGCGGCGTCCCCGACTTCGGGCTGTTCGGACAAGCAATGGACTCCACCTGGAAACGGCTCGTGGCGTTCATCTGGGCGCTGGTGCTGATCGGCTGCGTCGTGCGCGTCATTCTCGGCGCCTTCAAAGTGCGCCGGGCCAAATCCCGCGGCTACACCAACGACCTGGCCGAAGGGTCGGAAGAGCTGCAAGACGCCCTGATCGCCCTCGGCCTGGTCGCGCTGGCCTCACCGCTGGTCGGCACCGTCCTGTTCGTCGTAGGTGGCTGAAACCGCTCCCAAGGAGAAGGGAAAACCTATGAGCACCAAAGGATTCGGATCTGTATCGCCCGATGCCGAGGCGTCCTCGGGACCGTCGTCGCGGCCGGGTTCGCCCGACACGGGGCGGCGTCGCCTCGCTCACCGAGTGTCGATGCGGTGGCTGATCGCCGCAGCGACCGCGGGCCTGCTCGTCGTGATGGTCGTGTTGTCGCTGCACAGCTGCAGCGGTGCGGGTTCGGGCGGCGGAGGGGTTCGTGCCGGACACGGACCGACAACCGTGACCGGCGGCGTCCCGACCGGCTACACCCGGGACAGGGCGGGCGCGGCCACAGCGGCGGTCAACATCGTCCAGGCGTTGACCCAAGCCGGGCAAGGGCGAACCAGCGTCGCCGCGGTGCGGTCCGCGTTGGCCGCGTCGCACCCCGGACCGGGATTGACCAAATCGATGGACATCGCGTCGGGACGTGAGCACGACAGCAATGTCCTCAACGTGCTGCCTGCCGCGGTCACCGTCGAGTCCCTGCACCCCGAGGGCGCACACGTCGCGGTCTGGACCCTCGCGGTGTCACGAGACTCGATCACCCCCGGCGACCCGGTCTCGGTCGTGACGTTGTGGTCGAGCACCACGGTATCGCTGGTCTGGGAGCACGGCGACTGGAAGGCCGAAGACCTCACCACCCGCAGCGGACCGACCCCGGACGAGGTCGTCGCTCCCAACTCCGGCTCACCGCTGACCCGCCCTCTGCAGGGCGGCTACTACACCTTCTACGTCGACTGAGGTCATCATGCGGCGACTTCGGATGCTCCTGATCATCGCAGCACTGTCGGTGCTGACACTGGCCGGTGCCGGCGCGGCCGGCGCGGAACCCACACCCGGCCCGCCCGCCGGACCAGGGTCGCTGCCGACCGGGTTCCCCGCCGATCTGCGCAAGTTCATCGGCAACACAACAGAATTCAAAGCCGCGTGGTCCTCCGGTCCCTGCAAAGACCGCGGCGGCGACATCGGCGCCTACATCAACGCGGCCATGGCGAACGAAGACCGCCTCATCTACTGGTCGCTGACCGACGAACGGAAGAAGGGCCTGCTCCACATCGGCCACGTCAAGAAGAACGGACCCGGTGGCGGCGACCTGCGGGTGGAAGCCGACGTCGAGGCGGGACGCGAACCTCCGAAAGACCTGCTGCCGCACGTCTTTCCCGCCGGCGACCGCAGCTACGCACTACCCGAGCCTGCATGCGGCGACGATCTCAAGCGATGGGCCAACCCCGAATGGAACACCTGGGGTTTCAGCTGGGCCCGTGTCCCGGACAAACAGTCGTTGACGGAAATGCGCAAGATGGCTGGGGCGGGGAAGGTGCCGGACAAGGCATGGGCCGCTCCCTGCGGCGGTGGTCTGCCCGCGAACTACTGCAACCACGCGTTTTTCGTGAATTGCGACCAAGCCGACAGCCCCAGCGGCGACCAGCAGAAATGCGTCGCATGGAACACCCACGTGGCGCACTTGTTCGCCGGCACCGCGAACTGGATCGACAAGAACAAGTCTTTCACCGACCGCGTCGACGATGTCCTGCGCAACGCCGGCGTGTACGCCGCGGGCAACGCGATCGTGAGCGCGTTCAGCTGGATCGGCGGCCCGATCGCAGCAGTGGTGAAGTTCGTCGCCGACCCGCAGAGCGTCATCGACGACTGGGCCAACGCCACGAAAGCCTCCGCCGTCGATCTGAGCGGCAAGGTCCTGCGCGGGCTGGTCGCGGTGGGAACGTTCGATCCCTCCCAAGGATGGTTCCTGCGCTGGTACGCGCTGTCCACCGGAATCGGCATCGCCGTGATGGGCCTGATGACACTGCTGGCGCTGTGGCGAGCGGCATCCAAGGGCGAAACCGCGAAAACCATCGCCGCGGACCTGTTCGGCTACCTGCCCGCCGGGGTCCTGCTGATGCTGTTCGCACCGTTGCTCGCGCAGCTGATCGTCGGCGCTGCGACAGCGATGTCGGAAAGCATCGTCCACATCTCCGGCCCGGACATGGGCGAGATGGTCACCAACCTGGACCACTTCAGCGCCAAACTCACCGCGCCCGCGCTGGCGGGCGGTGCCATCGTCGGCCTCATCCTGTTCCTGCTGCTCATCGCAGGCTCGCTGGCCGTGTTCTTCGGGCTGCTGATGCACGCGGTCGCCTTGCCCGCGTTGGCGATCGCATCCGGCATCGGGTTCGGCATGTGGGTCCACCCGAAATGGCGCACCAAAGCCTTGCGTCCGGTGCTGCTGTTCATCGGCCTGGTGATGTCCAAACCACTGCTGTTCCTGTTGTTGGCACTCGAAACCTCCGTCATCAACGCGGCATTGACGGGACAGCCTGCTGGGCAAGGCAATCTGGGCACGCTCGGGCAGCTGTGCCTGGTTGTGGTCGCCTTCGTCGTCGTCGGTCTCGCGCCGTGGTCGCTGCTGCGCTACGCGCCGCTGCTGCCCTCGCGCAGCGACGCCAACGGATTCGGCGGGCACTCGAATTCGCTGCTTGCCGGCGCGGTGGGCGGGCTCGGCGCGAACGCCCTGTCACGACGCTCGAGCCACGGTTCGTCCGGGTCGGACACCGAGCCATCGACGCGACGCACGGACCGGCGAGGCGGCACCGACAGCGGTGATCCGAGCTGGCGCACCGCCGACCGGGATGACGGACGCAGCCCCACCGAGGCCCACCTGGGCGCCACGATGGGCAGCCGTCGAAACGACGCGAACTCCAATGCGAAAACCGGCGACGGCGACGGCGACGGCGGCAGCAGTAGCGGGGGCATCGGCCGCAAGCTCGCCTCCGGACTCGGCAGCGGCGCCGGCAAGGGCGTGGCGATCGCCGGAGCGACAGCCGCGGTTGCCGTGCCTATCGC